>JAJXTA010000044.1 GCA_021784265.1 bacterium
AATGCTGGCAGCGGATAGCGACCCAGCCTCGCGTTTGGGCGTGGTTCGGCACCTTCTGGAAATGAGCCGTGGAGAGACCATGGAGGTGGCTGATACACTCACGGACCTGCTCCGCCAAGGGTCCCCGAAAGGTGCGTTCCTCGATTAAGTTGCCGCGACTGTCGCCCGCAAATTGGGCCACTTCGATGCGCGCCCCCGGAAACCAGCGCTCGGGATCCTCGGCGAACATCAGGAGCGCGACGTTCCGCGGCGCCTCGTGCCCGTTCACAGGCACGGTGATCCGCATCCGGCGCAGCACTTCTCGATCATCCGAATCGCCGGCAAGACCACTACCAAGATTCTGCAGATGACGACGGACCAGGGCCATGCTGATTTGCTCAACCGGGACATCCAAAGCACGGCGATCGTCAAAGGGAACCTTTGCGGTCAGTTGCATGAGGGTTCGCAACGTCTCTCCTTTCGCCTCGACCGTCTCGGCTCCCTGACGAATGTAGAAGCGGCGCGGGGCGCCGTCGGCAAGCGACTCCGGCGCTTGGTACGGACGGTTGTCTCCGCCCGGAGCCCAGACCACCAACACGTCCCTCCCATCCACCACTTCCGGCGAGAGAACCGGCTGGTACACCGGCGCAATACGGTTGCAGTTTCCACGAATCCACCGCTGGGCGGCGTCGATGTCCTTGGCGCTCAGCCCTTGGGGGGGTAACGCGGCCTTCCCGCTGATTTCACCGACCCCCACGACGACGTAACCTCCGTTGAGATTCTGCACATCGTTCGCATAGGCACAGATGGTTCGCAGCACTTGGGCGGCGGGTCCCGCGGTGAGTTTGTCGTCCCATGAGGTCTTGAACTCGACCCGGGAAGATTCGATGCCCCGAAAATGCAGAAGAGCCTGGATATCGATTGGCAGGATGGACTTCATACGCCGGGTCCGCGAGGCTTGTTCCGCCCGGCCTCGCAACCGTCCTCAACGCCCGGAAGATCGTCGCTAATCTCGGGCCCGATGATCGTGGGCTGAAGCGGCTCGTAGTTCCCGCGGTGCGTCCCCTCCTCCTCGTTGGCGTGGGTGGCCATCGGCTCCGTGCCGCTCAGCTTGCGGTTCCGAACCGCAGTGCGGCTTCCGGCCCCTCCGATGCTCCGTACGCCGGCCGGGTCGCGAATCTTGACGACCCGCCCCTTGCCGACCTTCGGGGACGCTCCGTACAGCATCGCCCGCTCAACCGTTTCCAACCCGCGTCCCGTGCCACCTTCAAAAAGGGCGAGCGCCACACGCTTTCGCCCCCCACGGACCGTGACCGAGCGGCCCATCGGTGTATTCCCTGGGGCGAACTGGCGCTCGAAAGTGAACCGCCGGGCAACCTCGTGGCGTACGCGCGCTCGCCCCGTCTCCTCCACGGCCGGTCCAGCGAGGAGGTCGGTCATCGCTCGCGCCTCAAGCGGGGAAGCGGCCGCCCTTGATTGAGCCGGCTTGTCAACCTTCTTCCGTGCAACGCTCATTTCGCGGACCGAGGTTACCAAACAACCCTAGAAAGGGACAGTTCATTGTATCAGTTGAGGGCAGCGAGCGGCACTGGGTGGTGGGAGTGCGGGCAAGGCGACCCGGCGGGGTCAACCGACACCACACCGACGAGCCGCGGCGTCCGAGGCCCCTTGGTGCCTCGGCCGAGACCTCGCTGGTGCGACCGCCAGGCTGGGTGGCGTCCGACCGCCGGAGCAGGGGAAGCCGAAGCCGCTCCGCCCGGGTAGCGAGCCGCCTGAGCCACGGCGGGGCGGCCCGCTGCGGCCTTGGGTGGGAACGTGGCTGGTCGCTGGATTCTCCGCCCCAACCGGGCACACCACGCCCGCCTCGGCAGCGCCGTTGGTCTCCACATCCCATCACGATCAAGGCCCTGTACGGGGCGAAACCCGCCGGCGCAGCCCCACTTCGCTCTTGCCGCACCGAGATCGAGACCCTTACCTGAGGTCACATGAGACACACTGCTGCTCGGCTCCTGCTCGGCCTCGCCCTGCTTTGGGCACCCGCCACGGTGGCGACCGCTGCTGGCGCACCGGCCGACCTTGACCGCTACAACGTGGTCTGGACCACCCCGAGCCACGACGCCTCCGGCGCCATGCCGATCGGCAACGGCGAGCTCGGGCTGAACCTGTGGGTCGAGCCGGACGGCGACTTGCGCTTCTACCTCGCGCGCACGGACACCTGGAGCGAGGCGTGCCGGTTGCTGAAGCTGGGGGGGATTCGCGTGAGCTTCTCGCCCAACCCGTTCACGAGAGGCGGGCCGTTTCGGCAGGAACTCAGCTTGCGCGACGGCCGCATCGACCTCACCGCCGGCCAGGCCGGCCGGACGGTGACGTTGACGGTCTTCGTGGACGCCCGGGCGCCGGTGGTCCACCTGATCGGTGAGAGCGCCCAACCGGTCAGCGTCCGCGCTACCCTCGAGGACTGGCGCACGGTGAAGAAGGTGCTCAAAGGCGAGGAACTCTCGTCCAGTTGGACCATGCAGAATGCGCCGGCGAACCTCGAGGTGTGGGAGGCGGCGGACGTGCTGGACCAGTCCTCGCCCGACGCCGTGGTGTGGTATCATCGCAACGAGTACTCGATTGTCCCGCTCACCCTAAAGCACCAGAGCCTGGAGGCCTTTTCCGGCTTGGCGCATGACCCGCTGCTACACCGCACCTTCGGCGCCCGGCTCGCGGCGGCGGGTTTCGTGAAGGTCGGCGCCGACGCGCTCCAGTCGGCCACACCGGTACGGCGGTTTGCGATCCAGATCGCCACCCATACCGCGCAGACCGACACGCCCGGCGCTTGGCGCGCTGAACTCGCTGCGGTGGCGGGCCGTTCCGCCCGCCCGCGCGCCGCCGCGCGGTCCACCGCCGCTTGGTGGCAGGCCTTCTGGGATCGGAGTTGGGTGTTTGTCAAAGGCGATCAGGCGGCGGGCGTTCCAGAAAACACGCACCCGCTGCGGATCGGGGCTGACTCCGACGACGGCGATCGCTTTCAGGGACTGATGAGCCGCGCCAGCCTTTTCGCCCGGCCCCTGACAGCGGCCGACGTGACGGCGTTGGCCGCTGGCGACCCATCGGCAACGCTGCCACCGGCGCTCCGGTCGCTTGCCACTTGGCGTCTCATCAACCCCGCCGGAGACGTGGTGCGAAACACGGCGGGCGTGGGCCTCGACGCCCAACGCCGCGGCAAACTGGTGTTGGCCCGGGATGGGGACGTGTCGGCCGCGCGGTTTACGGGCGGGCACCTGGAGGTCGCGAACGATCCGCGGCTGAGCCTTCCCGACGGCTTCACCCTCGAGGCTTGGATCAAGCCCGATGCCAGCTCCGGCCCGGCGCGCATCTTCGACAAGCTCACGGCGGGCAGCGACGACGGTTTCCTGTTCGACACGTACCCGGGTCACAGCCTGCGCCTGATCACCGGTGACGCGACGCTGATCGCCCGGGACATCCTCCCGCTGGGCCAGTGGAGCCACGTGGCCGCCACCTTCGATCCCCGGACCGGGGTGCAACGGCTGTTTTTGAACGGTGAACTCGTCAAGGCCAGCGACGGTGGCGCCACTGCCGAGGGCGCCCCGCCGTCGCAAGTGACCCAGGCCTTCCTGCTCCAGCGCTGGATGAGCGCGTGCGCCGGCCGCGGCCACTACCCGATCAAGTTCAACGGCTCCATTTTCACCGTCGATCCCCAGTTCGGCGGCGGGCCGAAGCTCAACGCCGACTGGCGGCGGTGGGGCGACTGTTTCTGGTGGCAGAACTCGCGCTTCCCGTACTTCGCCATGCTGGCCAACGGTGACTTCGCCGGTCCACCGTCGCTGTTCCGCCTCTACCGCGCCGTGTTGCCGCTCTGCGAAGCCCGCGCCCAGTTCTATTACGGGGCGCGCGGCGCTTATTTTCCCGAAACCATGACGCTCTTCGGCACCTACGCCAACCAAGACTACGGCTGGGACCGCGCCGGCCACGCGCCGGGCGAGGTGCTTTCCCCGTGGTGGTGCTATGCGTGGCAGCAGGGACTCGAACTGGTCATGCTCATGGAGGATTATTACGACTACACGGGCGACAGGACTTTCCTGGCGGACGACCTGGTCCCGATGGCGCACGCAGTCCTCAGTTATTTCGACACCCGGTTCCCACGCGACGGCGAGGGCAAGCTGGTCATCACGCCGACCCAAGCCGTCGAGACGTATTGGCACGGCGTCACCAACGACACGCCGGCGGTCGCCGGGCTGAACGCGGTGGTCCCGCGCCTGTTGGCGTTGCCGCCGGGACGGGTGCCGGCCACCGAGCGCGGCTTCTGGGCCAAGGTCAAAGCCGAGACTCCGCCGCTCGCCGTGCGCGGCGAACGCGGGATGACCTCTGTGCCGCCCGCGCGCGACTTCGACCCACGGCGTAGCAACGTCGAGAACCCCGAGCTCTACGCGGTCTGGCCGTTCCGCCTCTTCGGCGTTGGCCAGCCGGGCTTGGCCACCGGGGTCGAGACCTTCCGCCGCCGGGGGGAGAAGAGCATGCGCGGCTGGTCGTACGACGGCCAATGTGCCGCCATCCTCGGCCTCACCGACGAGGCGCGGCGCCAAATCCTCAGCAAAGCGCGGAACTCCAACCCCAGCTACCGTTTTCCGGCGATGTGGGGGCCCAACTACGACTGGGTGCCCGACCAGGACCACGGCAGCAACATCCTCCTGACGCTCCAGAACATGCTGCTCTGCCCCGCGGGCCGCCAGCTCCTGCTCCTGCCCGCGTGGCCGAAAGACTGGGACGTGCGGTTCAAGCTGCACGCGCCCCAGGCCACGACCGTTGAGTGCGAGTATCGCGGCGGCAAGGTCGTCTTCCTGCGCGTCACGCCCGCCGCGCGCCGGCGCGACGTGGTGCTGGCGGGCCACTGAGCTCAGTTTGCCCCGCCCCAGGCCCGCCTGGGACCTCGGTGAGCTGGATTCGGAGAACCAGACCCTCGGCCCAAGCTGCCGGAGGAGAACCGGACGGAGCGGGAGCTCCCCGAGAGAAGCGGGTCCAGAAGAAGAACCCGCTTCTTGACAAGTGCCCGAAACTGGCGCGATGGCCGGGCGTCGTCGCCGTCACTTCGCCCGGGCGGCCATGCCGTCGGTGAACGTCGCCGTGGTCATAGACATGCCGGTCAGGTGCTCGTTGACCCACTTGATCCCGGCGCTGCACGAACCCAGGAGATGCGAGGCTGGCGCCGTCAGCGGCAGAATGCTGTCTTCCGCCTCGCTGAACATAGGCATAAGGTCGCCCCCGCTGATGGCGCCGAACCGATCGCCCGCGCCGATGGCCAGCAGCATCTTGGCGTAGCTCTCCAGGTTCACGGCACCCTCGCCGTGCCCGCAGAATTGATGCCCGCGTTGGGGCCAATCCTCCGTGATCATCAGGGTCGAGGCGCCCTCGAGGCGTTTGAAGTTCTTGGCATGGCTCCCAACCACGCGCGGCGCGACAAACGGACTGGTGAACCGCCGGGTCCAGGTCTCCCCCGCCCAGCAGTGGCTTGGATCGCCCCAGACGCACAGGCAGGGGTCGTAGTCGGTGGCCATCAGCAGCAGGCCGAAATCGCGGGCGCAGATGGCGCCGGTTCCAGGATGGATCTCGTGCGCCAGATAGGCCCCCAGTTGGTTCGCCCGCGTGCGGAGCCGGGCGGTCTTCTCGCGGAAGCGCGCCAGCCCCGCCGCCATCATGTCGTCCCATCCAAAGATCCAGGGGTAGCCGCTGTGCAACACGGGATGCCCCCACAAGCCCCAAAACCAGCCGAAGATGTGGATGCCGGCGCCCGTCCCGGTTTCCAACAGGCCTAAGAGGTACTGCTCCGACCAGTCCTCGACGTATTGCACCCCTTTGGCCGCCACGGGCGGCGGCACGAGCTTGTCCGCGTATTCCAGGCCCCATTTGGCGCTGAGATGGGCGTAGGCGGCGCAATGGGCGCTGATGGTCGGCGCGACCATGCCCAACCCCGCCAAGACCTGTTTGATTTCCTTGGGATCACGAAACACGATCTTGCCGTTCTCTCCGTGCCCGGGCCCGTTCAGGAGATAGTTGGAAACCATCACCGAGCGGGCGCCGGCCTCGTGGGCGTACTTGCCAACGGCTTCAAGCGTTTGCAGTCCGCCCACAAGCTGGCCGGTCTCGACGCCAGCCACCAAGCTGATCTGCCGGCCGCAGCCGACATTCAACCGGGCGCGATTCGGATCGAAGTAACCGTTGAGTTCCTTAAAGAAGAGCGGGTTCATAGGGCCTCCGTGGATTGATTAGTTCGGACTGGTTGTGACTCGATTTGTTGCTTCACGTCGTGCAGCTTACCGGGTACGGGCGCGGTCGCCAAGCACGAACCCCCTCCGCCGCACTGCGGCCGCTCGAGGCGAGGCCGCCCGGGGTGCCGCGGTTCGCTCCCAACCACACCGTCGGCGGCAGGGAGGGCCGGACGGCGGACACAGCCCTGGTGCCGCGAGGGCCCGCTGGCCGCCGCGGGGAGGAAGTGCGTCCGGCCACCGCGCTCGATCGCTCGCGCGGTGGGGGCTTGGGCCGTGGCAACCGGCCTAGAAATTCTCCTGGATGCGGTAGAAGAGACGCGGTTGGCCCGGCTGTGCCGGCGGGAGGTACTGCTGCGGGCCGAAGGCGGGGGCGGTGAGCTGGCCCACCGGCGTCCACGGGCCGTTCACAGGGTCCGTGGCGCTCTGGATCGTATAAGCCGCCCCCGGGCTGGCCAGCCACTTAAGCAGCAGCCCGTCCGGCAGCGTGTCCCGCCATTGGTTGGACAACAGTTGGAAACGCGCCTTCAGTGGGTTGGAACCCGCGAGGAATTCCTGCAAGTTGTTCACCCCATCCCCGTCCGGATCCGCGGTGGGATCGCTCAGGACGTTGGTGAGGCTGCCGAAGAAATGGGTCCGCCACTCATCGGAGATCACGTTCGGCGGGGTTTGAGCGCTGGTCTGAACCCACACCGTGCCGGGAACGGACTGGAACCGGTAGAAGGCGTAGGTGCCGTCGGCCGTCCGTGTCGAGCCGTCGGGGTTGAGGAAATGGATCGAGTAACTCTGTCCGGGCTGCGCCCCGGGCGGGACGGTAAAGGTAACATGGCCGACCACGGTGCCCGAACCGGTCACGGTTTGGCCCAGCCCGCCCACCAGCCAGCCGCAGCCCACCGCCGCGGTCTGCGCGGCCGAGAAGTTTGCCGGAGCAAACCCGCGGGCCGACAAAAACTGGGGTGCGGTGGTCAGCGGCGGCGCGCCGGCACCCGGTTGGACCGAGGCGAGGAATTGCAGGCCGGACACGCCTTGCGTCGCCACCACGTTCAACGCCACGGGCACCGAGACCACCGTGCCGGGCTGGGCGTACTCGACCACCCCGGCTTGGACGGTCGCATCACGATACCAGGGGCGGAGCGCCGCGGGATTCGCGGCGACCTGCTGGGCCGGTAGCAACGGCGAACCATTGAGCGTGGCGACCGTGTTGGTGCGCTTGAGCGGGTTGGGGCCACCCCAGGCTCGCTGCCAGTTGTTGACATTCACCCGCAGCGAGCGGTCGAAGATCACCTGCCAATCCAAGAAGGTGATCTGGCCGTCGCCCCCAACGCTGCCCGGCGTATCCTCGGGATACGCGTCCATCGCATCGAAGACGTCGCTCACCGCGTACGGGACCCGGATCCCGATGGAGGCGTTGAAGGCGTTGATGACGTCGTTGTTGTTGAGGTTGCCGTTGCCGAAGTCACCGGCGTTGTACCAGGTGGCCTGGGCGCTATCGCCCACGACATACGCGATGTTCGAGATGGTGATGGTCCGGTTGGTTAGGGCAGAGAGCACGACCGGAGTTTGGAACCCGTCCGACGTGCCGGACGGATAGAGCACGCCGACGCTATAGGTCTGGCCGACCACGGCGTTGGTGGGCAACGACACCGCCACCATCGCGACGGTGGCGCCCCCAACAATCTCGACCACGTTCGAGCTCAGATAGCCGACCTCCAAGCCGGTGGCGGAGCCCAGATTATACGGCAACGCCAACGGCGCATTGGTGCCGGGCGGGGTGACCTGGATGAAGTCGTTGGTGGTAATGGGGAGCACGCTCAGCGAGGTGGGAAGCGCCGGCGCGCCGCCGTTGGGCGTGACCTCGACGCGGAACTGGACCGTCTTGAGCACGTCGTTGGTGTTCAGCTTGGCCACCACGGGGACCACGATGGTCGCGCCGACCCCGGCCACGAAGTCACGCACGATGCCAATCGAGCTGGTCTGAAGGTTGTTGAAGTAGAAGGTCTGGGCCACCACAGCGCTGTTGGCGTAGCCGTTCTTGAACGCGCGCACTTTCAAAACGATGTCGTTGGTGCCATTCACGATATTGAGCCGGGTCCCCAAGGTGTAAAGCGCGGAGCCGGTCGTCGGGTCGGTGCCATCGGTGGTGTAGTAGATGAGAGCGTTGGTGGTCGCGCATTGCAGCGTTACGGCCCCGGGGTTGTTGCCGATGATCGCCGGGTTGGCCACGGCGAAATTGAACACGGCGGTCACCACGTCGCTGGAGGGCCGGCCTTGAGCCACGCTGATCGCCTTGAGCGTGGTGTTGGGAGCGGCGTGCGGGATCGTAGTGTCGATAATCGAGGTGGGCAGGGTCGTTTGTCCCACCTGGAAGGGCGGTGGGGTCGCCCCGTTGGCCGCGCTCGGATCGCTGCCATCACGCGTATAGAACGTCTCGGTGCCCGGCTCGGCGGAGATCGCCACAACCACGTCGTTGTTGAACGTCGCGTTCGTGACCGCGGTGATCACCGCGCTCGGATTATTGTTCTGGTCCAACACTAGCGTGACCGTCCCGATGACGGGCGAAGTGATCTTCTGCTGCGGTTGGGTGGCCACGATCTGGAGCAGCGCTCCAGCCCGCAGGTCCACAATCAGCAAGTTCCCATTATTATCTTGGGCCAACCCCACCGGACTCAAGAGCAGCCCGTTGCCGGTCCCCGGCAGCGTATCGACCGAGTTGGTGCCGACCCCCGCGTTATAATAGATCCGCCGCAAGACTTGGTTGCCCGAATCGCTCACGACCAAGGTGTTGTTGGTGCCGCCCACCCAGAACAGGCCGCGGGGATTGTTGAACAAGGCGTGCGTGGCGATGTAATTGTCCAGGTAGCCGCTGATCTGGCCCGAGCCGCTGCCCGCCAGCAGGCTGACAGCGCCCCCGGGGCTGATCACCTCGATGGCGTTGTTCCCGCTGTCGGCCACGAAGATGCGCCCGGTGTTGTCCACCGCGACGGCGGAGGGGCGCAAGAAGCCCGTCGCCACGGTGGTCACGGCGTTGTTGAGGTCCAGCTTCCGGATGGCGCCATTCACCAAGTCCGCGATATAGATGTTGCCCGCCGCGTCCGCCGCCAAGCCGGCGGGGGAATTGAACGCGGCGTTCAGTCCGTTGGTGTTGTCGGTAAAGCCAGTACTCCCATTGCCCGCCAATGTCGAGACCGTGCTATCCAACCCGACGAAGCGGATGCGATTGTTGCCCGAGTCGGCCACGACGAACCCGCCGCGCGCCGCCACGATGCCCTCCGGGTTGTTGAATCGGGCCAGGTACCCCGGGCCATCCGCGTACCCGCGCCCCGCGAAGCCGGGCGCCCCGGCGAAGTTCGTGCGCCCGTTGCTCCCCGCCATGAACTCAACAATCCGGTTATTCCCGCTATCCGTAATATAATAGTTATTGTTCGTGTCCACCGCGACCCCGTAGGGCTCGAAGAGGTCGGAGTTGATGAGGACCACGACGGATTGCGCCAACGCCACTGGCGCCGCCAAGGCAGCGCCCCCAAGCAAAAGGATGAGGAGTCTTTTCATAGGCGAGACGGGTTGGTTACGGCGTTAATTCGTATCATTACGAACGGCATCTTTCAACTCTTTTCGGCTGAAACCGGCAGTCCCTTAAACCCAAAACCCACGCGACCGCGCCTTCCGCCCCGCTGTCCCAATCCAAGGCAGCGGTGTCTGGCGCCGGTCCGGCACGGGACACGCCTTGGCGGCGGTCGCGCTGAAGGCAGGCGCGCCGTCCGGCCTGCCCTGCACGGGGTGGCGCCGTCTTGGAGGCGATGTTATACATTGGCTTCACTCACCGCGCAGCATCGATTAGCAAGTCGCGGACCAACTCCGGGCCCGCCCGCGCAACGCGCGCCGGCCGCGCCCGAGCCGATCCGCTCCGGTCAAGGCTGGGTTTTGACCCGGTAGAACCGGGCCTGGTTCGTCACCTGAGCATCGATGAAATCCAACCATCGCCCGCGCCCGGTCAGGTTGTTGGTTTCGAGCGTCCAATGGGCCAAATCGGAGCTCGTTTCGACTTGATAGCGTTGGTTGACGTCGCCGTACCAACGAAGCCGCACTCCCTGGGGACGAGCGACGGTACCGG
>JAJXTA010000045.1 GCA_021784265.1 bacterium
GCGCCCTGCCGGCGCCGGCCCTCCCCCCGCCTCCGGCCCCGCTCCCCGGCCCGCGCCCTCCGCGCCGCCCTGGCCCTCACCGGCACCCTGCTCGCCGGGGGCGCCCTGCTGGCCGCGCCGGCCCGCGGCTGGCTGAACTGGCGCGGCCCGCTCCAGTGCGGGGTGTCGGCGGAGACGGGCCTTCCCGACCACCTCGACGCCGCCAACACCCTCTGGGCGGCGGAGTATCCCGGGCAATCGGCGGCGGTGATCGCCAACGGGCGGGTGTATATCATGGGGTACACGGGCGAGGGCCCGTACATGCGGGAGGGGGTGGCCTGCTTCGATGCCGAGACCGGGACCAGAGAGTGGGAGCGCGGCTACCTGGACTTCCTGAGCGATACCATCTACCTGCGCTACGCCATCAGCAGCCCGGTGGTGGACCGGGAGACCGGCAATATCTACATCCAGGGCAGCCAGGGGATGCTCGCCGGGTTCACCCCGGAGGGCGAGCAGCTCTGGCGCCTCTCGCTGATGGAGCTCTACGGGCGGCTCACCTTCCCCAACGGGCGCACGGCCACGCCGATCATCGACCAGGACCTCCTCATCACCCGCGGCATCACCGCCAACTGGGGCGCCCAGGGGCCGGGGGGCGACCGGTTCTACGCCTTCGACAAGCGCACCGGGGCCTTGGTCTGGGCCTCGTCCCCGGCGGATCGCCCGCGGGACAATTCGTACTCGCACCCGTACTTGGGGTGGCTGGATGGCCGGCGGGTGTTCTTCGCCGCCACGGGCGACGGGAGCGTGGTGTGCGTGAACGCCCGCACCGGCGAGCCGCTCTGGCGCGTGCCTCTGTTCCGGGCTGGCATCAACTCGACCGTCCTGGTCCATGACAATGACAAGGTGATTGCGATCTACGGCACGCCGTACGATCCCGGCGAGCTGGTCGCCTTGAAGATCCCCCACGTGGCCCCGGCGAAACCGGCCGCGGGCCCGGTGGTGGTGCCACGCGCGCAAGTCGAGTTGTGGCACGATGCGCTCTCGAGTTCGGCCAGCTCTCCGATCCTGGTGGGGGACCGCGTTTACGTCGTCATCGAGAAGGGCGAGCTCTGCTCGGTCGATGCCAACACCGGCAAGATCTACTGGCGGTTGAAGTTGGGGGTCGAGGAACGCAACGCCTCCCCGCTCTACGCCGATGGCAGACTCTACGTCCCGATGCTGGACGATCCGGACCTCAAGACCCAAGGCAGCAGTGAGGCCGGAACCAAGGGCGCCCTCTACGTGGTCCAACCGACCGACACCGACGGCAAGGTGCTCTCCAAGGTTACGCTCGACGGCCGCTGCTTCGGCACTCCAACCGCTTACAACGGCAAGATCTATGTGCAGACGACCCGGAAGGTCTATTGCTTCGGCCGGCGGGGCGACAACCCGGGCGTGACCCCCGCGCCCGCGCCCGAACCCTGGCCCACCCCGGGCGCGGCGACCCAGTTGCAGATCATCCCCTCGGAAGTGCTCCTCAAGCCCGGCGAAAGTGTTTCCTTGCGTCTGCGCAAACTGGACGCCAACGGTTTCACCGTGGGTGAGGTGACCGACCTGGCGGCGGTGCAGTGGAGTCCGTTCATCCCGCCCACCGCCAAGGTGCGGGCGACGATGCGCGCCAGCGTCGATGCCAGCGGCCGGCTTACCGCCGCCCCCGAGGCCGTCGCCTCGGCCGGGGCGTTCCAGGCGAGCCTGGACGGGTTGAAAGGCTATTTGCGCGGGCGGGTGTTGCCCGGGCTGCCGCTCCAGCAGGACTTTGAGTCGTTCAAACTGACCGAGACCACCACCAACGAGGTCGAGCCGCCCACCCCGTTTGCGTATCCGCCGCTTTCGTGGATCGGGGCCCGGTTCAAATTCGACGTGCGGGAGAAGGATGGCACCAAGGCGCTGGTCAAGACCATCGACAATCGCTTTTTCCAACGCGCCACGGTGTTTATTGGGACGCCGGACATGAAGGGCTACACCGTCGAGGCCGACGTGTTGAGCGAGGGCAAGCCCCGCCGGATGTCGGAGGTGGGGGTGGTGGCGCAGCGCTATCTCATTGTGTTGAAGGGCAACGAACAGAAGCTGGAGGTCAGTTCCAACCTCGAGCGGTTGCGGGTGCCGGCCAAGGAAGACCCGCCGAATTTCCGCTGGTCGCCCAACGTCTGGTATCGGTTGAAGGCGCGGGTGGACAGCCAGCCGGACGGCTCGGGCGTGGTGCGGGCCAAGGCCTGGAAGCGGAGCGAGCCCGAGCCGGCGGGCTGGACGCTCGAGGTGCCGTTGCGCCAAGTGCATCAAAGTGGGTCGCCAGGGTTGTACGCCTTTGCCCCCCAGGACATCCGGGTGGCCATCGACAACATCAAGGTGACGCCGAACTGAGATTGGATTAGAACCAACCGTTGTTATGACATCGAGATTGCTTAGCAGCGCCGCCCTCCTCCTGGCCGCCGGCGTGGCGGTGGCCGAAGACTGGCCGCAGTGGGGCGGGCCCACCCTCGCCCGCGACATGTACGCCCGGGCGACCGGCTTGCCCGACCACCTCGACCCGGGCAAGTTCAAGCCGGGCACGAGCGACACCCAGCTCGACCTGGCCACCACCAAGAACGTCGTTTGGGCGGTCAAGCTCGGCACCCAGAGCTACGGCAACGTCACCGTCGCGGGCGGGCGGGTGTTTGTGGGGACCAACAACGAGTCACCGCGCGACCCGCGTTACCAAGGCGACCGCAGCCTGTTGATGTGCTTTGACGAGAAGTCGGGCAAGCTCTTGTGGCAACAGGTGATCCCCAAGCTGAAGTCGGGCAAGGTGAACGACTGGGAGGGGCTGGGCCTGCTCTCCTCGCCCACCGTCGAGGGCAACCGGGTGTATTATGTCTCCAGCCGCTGCGAGGTCCTCTGCGAGGACGTTGAAGGCATGGCCAACGGCAACGAGGGACCGTACAAGGACGAGGCCAAGTACGTGGTCCTGGACACCGGCCTCCCGCCGGTCACCCAGGGCCCGACGGATGGCGACATCATTTGGCGCTACGATATGATCGATGAGCTGGGCGTCTTCCCCCATAACGCCTCCAACTGCTCGGTGCTCATCGTCGGGGACATCCTCTACAGTTGCACCTCCAACGGGCAGGACTGGACCCACTCGAATGTCCCTTCGCCCCTCTCGCCGAGCTTGATCGCCCTGGACAAGCGCACCGGGGCTTATCTGGGCGAAGACGACGCCCATATCGGCCCGCGCATCTTCCACGGGCAATGGAGCTCGCCTTCCGCCGGGGTGGTGAACGGCAAGACCCTCATCTTCTTCGGCGGCGGCGACGGCTTCTGCTACGCGTTCAACCCGATCCCGGTCAAGGAGGGCGACTCGAGCCTGCTCAAGAAGGTGTGGTGGTTCGACTGCAACCCGCCCCAGTACCGCGTCCGGGATGGCAAACCGGTGCGTTATCCGTCGGCGGAAGGCCCCAGCGAAGTCAACGCCACCCCGGTCTTTTACAAGAACCGCGTCTATGTCGCCATTGGCCAGGATCCCGAGCACGGGGAGGGCGTGGGGAACCTGACCTGCATCGATGCCACCCAAACCGGCGACGTCACCCATACCGCCAAACTCTGGTCGTATGACAAAATCCATCGGAGCCTCTCGACCGTCTCCATTGACCCGGACAACGGCCTGCTGTTCGTGGGCGACTTCTCCGGCTTCCTCCACTGTCTGGATGCCGAGACGGGCCAGCTCTACTGGACGCACGACTTGAAGTCGCACATTTGGGGTTCGACCATGGTGGCCGATGGCAAGGTGTACGTGGGCGATGAGGACGGGGACCTGTATATCTTCGCCGACAGCAAGGAGAAGAAGCTCCTCAGCCAGGCCAGTTTCAGCGAGCCGATCTACGCCACGCCGGTGGTGGCCAACGGGATGCTCTTCTTGCAGACCAACGCCCACCTCTACGCCTTCAAGGACCTGGCGCGGGCGAACGGCCCCGCCGATCAGCCGCCCACCCTCAATCTGAAGTAACCGTCCCGCCCGCATGGAATCCTCACTTGCGGTGGACCCCGGCGCCACCCAGGCGGCCCAGGCCGCCCTCGACGCGCATCTGCGGGACATCATCCAATGGCACTTCTCGCCCGAGACCGGTTGTCCGGTGTGGCTGGAATGGGCCGGCCAGGCGGGCTGGGACCCGCGCCGAGAGGTGCGGACCGTTGCCGACCTGCAGCGCTTTCCCCATTTCCAGGATGAATGGCTGCGCGACCGGCAGCCCGAGGTTTGGGTGCCGCGCGCTTACCAGGGGCGGCCCTTCAACATCTTCGAGACCGGCGGCACCACCGGGATGCCCAAACAACGGATTGGCTGGGAGGATTACAAGGTCGATTACAGCGAATTCTCGACCAAGCTCGCGGACGAACACTTCCCGCGCCAGCACTATTGGCTGATGATGGGGCCCACGGGCCCGCGTCGCCTGCGCCTGGCCATCGAGCACCTGGCCAACGTGCGCGGCAGCTCCTGTTATTTCATCGATCTGGACCCGCGGTGGGTGAAGAAGATGATCGCCGAAAAACGGAGTGACGCGGCCCGGGCCTACATGGACCACGTGGTCGAGCAGGCGGTGACCATCCTCAAGCATCGGCGGGTCAGTGGTCTATTCACGACCCCCAAGCTGCTGGAGGCGCTGGCGGAGAAACTCGATCTTTACGCCGCGGGCATTCGCGGCGTCTTCTGCGGCGGCACCACGATGACCCCGCAGTACATTCGCTTCGTGGTGGAAGAGGTCCTCGAGGGGCGCATTGGCTTCTATCCCACCTACGGCAACACACTCATGGGCTTGGCGGCCAGCGTCCCGCTGCGCCCGGAGGACCACTACTCGATCACCTATTATGCCCCCCAGCCCCGCGCGGTCTTGCGGGTCGTGGACCCGGCAAACACGGGGCGGCTGGTCGAATACGGAGCCTGGGGTCGCGTCGAGTTGACCACCATGACCAAGGAGTTCTTCATGCCCCGCTTCCTGGAGCGGGACGAGGCCATCCGCCGCCCCCCGCGCGCCCCCTACGCTTGGGATGGGGTCGGCGATGTGCGCCCCTTCGGGGCGCTGGAGAAGAACATCGTCGAGGGGGTCTATTAGCTGGCCCGGACGCGCCGGTCTCGGGACCTGATATGAGTGAGCTGCCGCACATCCCGGCCCTGCGCCGCGGGCGGGCCTACGAGAGCCTCGACCAACTCCCGGTGCGGGACCATCGCACCGGCGAAGTCAAGGCGACCGTCAGCACGGTCAACGCCGGGGTGCTCCGCAAAGACCTGGCTCGGATGGGCGAAGGCCGCGCTGCCCTGAAGCGGTTCACCACCGCGGAGCTGGTTGCGCTCTGCGGGCGGGCGGCGGGCCACTTCCTGGATGGGACGCTCCCCCTGGGGACCGGCGGGCAGACCCAGTCGCCGGCCCAGTACGTCCAGACCCTGGCCACGACCAGCGGGCTGCCCTGGGTCTTAGTGCGGCGCAACATGCGGAAGATTCACGCGGCCCTCACCGCGATGGACGTGGTGCTGCGGGGCCTGACCCGTGGGATCGCGTGGGACATCCTGGATCGGGGTTATGGCGAACAGGACGGCCTGCGCTTGAGCTTCCACCCGGCCACCCAGGCCCTCGGGTTGGTCATGCCCAGCAACTCCCCGGCGGTGAATTCTCTCTGGCTGCCGGCCATCCCCTTAAAGGTCCCGGTGGTCATCAAACCCGGCCGCGACGAGCCGTGGACCCCGTATCGGCTGGTCCAGGCTTTCATCGCTGCCGGCGCTCCGCCGGAGGCCTTCGGCTTCTATCCGACCGACCACGAAGGGGCGGCCGAGATCCTCAGGCTGTGCGGGCGGGCGTTGGTCTTTGGCGACCAGAGCACCACCGCCCAGTACGCGCGGAACCCGGCGATTCAGGTGCACGGCCCCGGCTTCAGCAAGGTCTTGATCGGGGCCGACCAGAGCGAGCGGTGGCCGGAGTTCCTCGAGCTGCTGGCCGGGACCATCGCCGATAACGGGGGGCGTTCCTGCATCAACGCCTCCGCCATCGTGGTTCCCAGCCACGCCGCCGAGATCGCCGAGGCGCTGGCGCGCCGGCTCGGGCCGGTCCAACCGGCCAAACCGGAGGACCCGCAGGCCCAGCTTGCTGGTTTCGCCAACCCCAAGATGGCCGAAGGCATCGATGCCGCCATCGAGGCGGGGCTCCAAACCCCCGGGGCGCGTGAGGTGACGGCGGCCCATCGGGGCGGGCCGCGCCGCGTGGTCTTCGAGGGGGGCACGTACCTGCGCCCCACGATCGTCTTGTGCGACTCCTTTGCCCATCCGCTGGCCAACCGGGAGTTCCTCTTTCCGTACGCCAGTGTGGTCACGGTGCCGCAGCCGGACATGCTCCAGCAGATCGGCCCCTCGCTGGCCGTGACCGCTCTCACCAAGGACCCGGCGTTCATCGAGCAACTCTTGGAGTGCCCGTTGATCGAGCGATTGAATCTGGGTCCGATCTCGACCATGAATGTGGCCTGGGATCAACCGCACGAGGGGAACATGTTCGAGTTTCTCTACCAGCGCCGCAGCCTGGAGCGGGCCGACGCGCGGTCCGGGGGCTGGTAAGGCCGCGCCGGGGTGCGGGCCGCCCGCCCCGGGGCCGGCGTTGGGCGGCCGCTACGGTGAAACGCATGAGCCAACTAACAGGACCGACCGCCACACTCGCGGGGGCGGCGGCAGGCGAGGGTAACGAGGCCGCTCCCATGTTGCGCCCCTTCGATCATCAGCCACGCACCCGGATGGTGTTTGGGGCGGGCAGCGTGGCTCGCGTCGGGACGTTGGCCGCCGAACTGGGTGGGGAACGGGTCCTACTGGTGACCGACGCGGGACTGGCGGCGGCCGGGCATGCCGAGCGCGTGCGCGCGGCCTTGCAGGCGGCCGGCCTCACCGTCACGGTGTTCGACCAGGCGCGCGAGAACCCGACGACCCTGGACGTGGAGCGCTGCCGGCACATCGCCGAGGCCGCCAGGATCAACCTCATCGTCGGCTTGGGCGGGGGCAGCTCGATGGACACGGCCAAAGGCTGCAATTTCCTCCTGACCAACGGCGGGCGCATGGAGGACTACTGGGGCGTGGGCAAGGCGGCCCGGCCGATGCTGCCCCTGCTGGCGATCCCCACCACCGCCGGCACCGGCAGTGAATGCCAGTCGGCGGCGTTGATCGCGCACGAGCGGACCCATCAGAAGATGGCCTGTCTGGATCCCAAAGCCGCCGCCCGCGTGGCGGTGCTGGACCCGGCGTTAACGGTCTCGCAGCCGCCGCGCGTGACGGCGTTTAGTGGCATCGACGCCATCGCCCACGCGGTCGAGACCGCGGTGACCAACCAGCGCAATCCGCTCTCCTTGATGTACTCGCAGGAGGCCTTCAAGCTGCTGGCCCCGAGTTTGCCGCGGGTGTTGGCCCATCCTGCCGACTTGGAGGCGCGCGGGCGCATGCTCCTTGGGGCGGCCTTTGCCGGCCTGGCGATCGAGAACAGCATGCTCGGCGCCGCCCATGCGGCGGCCAACCCCCTGACCGCTCAGTACGGTCTGCCCCACGGCCAAGCAGTGGGCATGCTCTTGCCCGCCGTCGTGCGGTTCAATGGCGTCGCGCCAGCCGCGCGCCAAGCCTACGCCGAGCTGGCGTCGGCTCCCGAAATCGCCTGCGTCAGCGACGGGCTGGAGGCGGCGCTCGCGGCCCTGGTCGCCCGCCTGGAAGCTCTGCTCAACCTCGCCGGGCTCCCTCGCTCCCTCGCCGACTGTGGCGTCGAACCGGCCTTGGTGCCCGAGTTGGCCGCCGAGGCTGCCAAACAATGGACCGCCCATTTCAACCCGCGCCCGCTGTCGGCCGCGGACTTTGCCGCGCTCTACACCGCCGCCCTCACGCCCCGCGGTGATGGGGACGCCGCGCGCGGCAAGTAGGGCGCGCCGCGGAAACGGTGGACCGCCACCGTGCGTGCGGTGGCGCTTCCTTCGGAGCCGGGAACATAAGAGAGTTGTGGGTCCGCCATCCGCGGGATTAGTGCGGAGGTTTTGTTCCGCGAGGTGGAACGTTGCCTGCCGCTCGTGCTCCCGCCGCGGCGGGACTGCGGACGGGGGACCGTCGGCGGCCGGGAAGTGCGCCTCAGACCAATGGGCGCCGCCCCTTGCGTTCTTGCCAGAGCGGGCGCGAGGCGGTAAGAGAGCCGCGCAACATTGGTAATGCGCACCCTGTACCACATCTTGTTTCTAGTGGCTTTTCCACTCTCGGCCCCTTATTACTTCCTAAAGATGTGGCGGCGGGGCAACTGGCGCGCGGATTTCCGCCAACGCTTCGGGGAATATGGGGTGAAGGTCAAACAGGCGGTGACCAACCGGGATGTGTTGTGGATGCATGCCGTGAGTGTGGGGGAGGTGAACCTCTGCACCCAACTGATCCGGGTGTTGGAGGCGCGGGCGCCGAACCTGAAGATCGTGGTTTCCACCACGACCACCACCGGCATGGGCGAGCTGCGCCGCAAGCTGCCCAGCCACATCACCAGCATCTATTACCCCATCGACGCCCGCGGCTATGTCGCCCGGGCCGTGGCGGCGTTGCACCCTAACGCGGTAGTGTTGGTCGAGGCCGAGTTGTGGCCGAATTTTCTCTGGCGCCTCCGGGACCGAGGCACCCCGGTCGTGTTGGTCAACGCCCGGTTGTCCGAGCGGTCGTACCGCGGTTATCGACGCTTTCACCTGTTATTCCGGCCCTTGTTTGGCTCGCTGGCCGCGGTGGGGGCCCAGAACGAGGCGGATGCGGCCCGGCTGCGGGAACTGGGGTGCCGGCCCGAGGCGGTGCGCGTGGTCGGCAGTCTGAAGTTCGACGCCGCGGCGATCGAGGAGCGGCGGAACCTGGACGTGACCGCCCTGCTGGCGCAGGTGGGAGTGCCGCCCAACGCCCCGATCCTGGTGGCCGGCAGCACCCACCCCGGCGAGGAGGCGCTTCTGGCCGAGCTACTCCCCCGCCTGCGGGCCCGCTTCCCCGACCTGTTCCTGGTCTTGGTCCCGCGCCACTTCGAGCGCGGCCGCGAGGTGGGCCGGGAGCTGGAAGCACGCAAGGTGAAGTTCCGCTATCGGAGCGAGGTGGTCGCCAGCACCCGGGTGGCGCCACGCAGCCTCGAATGCCTCCTGGTGAACACCACGGGCGAGCTCAAGTACTTTTACGAAGCCGCGACCGTGGTGTTCGTGGGCAAGAGCCTCGTCGGCCAGGGGGGACAAAACCCGATCGAGCCGGGGGCCCTGGGCAAGGCGATGGTCTTTGGACCGCACATGCAGAATTTCGCGGCGGTAGCGGCCAGTTTCGTGGCGGCGCGGGGGGCCCTGCAGGTGCGGGACGCCGTGGAGCTGGAGCGGGCGCTGGGCGAACTGCTGGCGGACCCTGGCCGGCGAGAGACCATGGGAAGGCAGGCGCAGGCGGTGGTCCGGGCCAACAGCGGCGCCGTCGAGCGAACGGCGGAGCTGATCCTGGAGGCGCTGGACCTCGAGGCGACGTCAGTGGCGGGGACCGGTTGAGTTGGCGGCGCGGCCGTCTCCAGCCCGCGAGGCGCCGGTCTCGCCCGCCGGCCCGCGCGGAGCGGACCGTGGGTCGCAGCGGAAGAGGGTGTAGGTGTTGGTGGCCTCGAGACGGTCGCCGGGCCGGAGTGTCCGCAATGGGCCGAGCATTTCCAATTCGACGTAGGGCAGGGGGTCGGGATTGGTCCAGACTTCGGCGCTGCAACCGCCATCCGGGTACTCGGCCGCCGGCACGCGCGGCGCGTCGATGCGCAGGCCCACCGTTCTCCCTTCCCAGATCAGCACGCTGGCGTCGGTTCCGATTTTGGTTCCGGCGCTCGCCCCCCGCCGCAACGAGACCACCCCATCGTCCACCTTCAGGTCCCGCGGCAGGGCCTCCGACTGCTTCAGGTAACCACCGGCAAAACGGCTGGGTCGCGGCAAAGGGATGTCCACGACGTCCGGGTCGCGCAACTGGGTGATCACCCAGACGCTCACTCGGCAGGGCGGGCCCGCTACCTTGTCGTAACGCGTGGTCACGCGCAGTACCGGTTGGTCCGGATCCAGAACGACCCGGCGGACGGTCCGGATGCCGTAGTTGCTATCCACCGGCGAGATCAGCACGACTTCCCGAGGCCGTTCCGTGGTCGCGGTCACCGCCACCGCGTCGAAACCCGCCGGCGGCGGCCAGCTCCGCCCGGTCACGTTTGACCAGTCGCTTTGGGGTGCGGGCCAGCTCTTGTCACCCCCGAAGTTGCCCCATTCGGCCGAGCGCGGGTCCGGGGCGTGTCCCGCCAGGGCCGGGTTTTCCCAGAACACGTCCTCTTGGC
>JAJXTA010000046.1 GCA_021784265.1 bacterium
CGAACTATAGGATCCAGAGGAGTTTGAGGCAAGCGGTATTTTTGGGCGAACGGCGGCTCGGTGCTTGCGGAGGTGCGCCGGGCGGGTGGGCCGCAGTGGGAGGCGAGGCCATTGTTGGGGGCTGCGCGCCAAGAAGAAAGCCGCTCGGCATCGCACCGGGCGGCTATGCTCACGGCTTCGGCCCAGCCCTTGGCCCATCCAGTGGATTCCGAAGCCTGGGGTAAGGTAAGCCCGGCCAGTCGTGGTGTCAATGGGCCAGGACCGATTTTTGGGCCAACCTGGGGCGACCGGGCCTCGGAGGGGGGGCGGCCGGCCTCGATCCTGGCCCGGGGCGTTGGCGGCACTACCGGGGTCGATGGAGCTCGGACGGCTCGCGCGGGTTCAAGGCCCGCTAAGCACCACGGCCCGGTAGAACCGCCGCGGGTCGGTCGAACCGCTCGCATCAATGATCTGGCCGACCGCGTTGGTCAGGGTGAGGTTCGTGAGCGTGGTCCAGTGGTCCAGGTCGGCTGAGGCCTGGACCTGGCAGCCTTGGCCGACCGCGCCGTTCAGGGTGAGGCGTGCGCCGCCACGGGCCGAGACCTGTGGTGGTTCCAGGAGCGGGCCCAAAACCCCGGATTCCACGATGGTGCCGACATCGCCCACGGCGACGAACCGCCCGTTGCCGTAGGCCACCGCCAACAGGGTGAAGGCCGTTGGAGCTGAGTACGAGCTCCAATTGACGCCATCGGACGAGGTGCAGATCGAGCTCGCCGGCGGCCAACCCGTCGGTCGAACGCCCCGTCGGCTGGGGGTGCTCGAGAGGCGTCTCCCGTCGCTTTCCGGATCGGCGAAGCTGTCCGGAGGGACGACCACGCTGTAGGTCCATCCCACAGCCACGAACCGTTCCTGGCCGTAGGCGACCCCGACCAGCGAGCGGTTGGTCGCCGTGGCCTCGGAGGTCCACGTGATCCCGTCGAGTGAGGTGACGACCTCCTGGCCGTTCACGGCGACGAACCGCCCGTTGCCGTAGGCCACGCCCGCGAGCCAACTGTTGGTCCCCGCATTGCGGATGGTCCAGGTGACCCCGTCGGGTGAGGTCAGGGTGGCCTGTCCGGTCACGACGAACATCCCGTTGCCGTAGGCGACCCCCGAGAGCGCGGCCGCGGTTCCGGGATTCCGCATGGTCCAGAGCACTCCGTTGGAGGAGGTGAGGAGGGTGCCGAACTCCCCGACGGCGACAAACTGTCCGTTGCCGTAGCCCACTCCGTCGAGCCAGGCGGTCGTACCGGAGTTGCCTGCGGTCCACGCGACGGTATCCGGGGAGGTGAAGACCGTGCCGTAGGAGCCGACGACCACGAACTGGCCATTCCCGTAGCAGGCGGCCCGGAGGGCGTTGCCCAAGGCTTGGGGGTTGCGCCAGGTCCATGTGGCGAGTGGATCCGCCGCGTGGCCGAATTCGGCCAGGGCCGCCAGCGCCGCCAACCAACACTGCATCATTGCCCTCATAGCTGCTCCTTCGATTAGGGGTGTTTTTCTCACCCCGTATCCACCGTGCGTCAACCCGGGCTCCCTCGCAAGCTCGAAGAGCGCGCCCCGCGCGAGGCGGGCGGGGAACGGCGAGCACCCGGCCGCGCCGCCGGAGGCGGGCGAGGTTTGGTGGCGGCGTCGGGGGCCGTCGGGCCGGCCGTGTAACCACCGACGCGCGGTTGTCGTCTAGCTGCACAGCACAGCCGTTCGAGCACCGGCGGTCCGCCACGATTCATTCAAGACGCACACCACGCCCAAGCATTATGATCAGGCAATTGACTCATTCACTTCTGTTGGCGAGCAGCCTCGGTTTGCTGCTGGCCTTTTCCACCAACGCCACCGCCCAAGCCACCGGCGGTGGTGGCGGGCGCGGCGGACGCGCCAACCGCGATCCGGCGCAATTCCTGGCGCGGCGGATGGAACAATACCGCCAGCAACTGGGGGTTACGAGCGACGACGAATGGAAAGTGATCCAACCGCGGATCGAGAAGGTCATGCAGGCGCAACGGGAGACGCGGGTGGCTGGGTTCCGCGGCATGCGCCGTGGGGGAACCACCGCGGGGTCGCAGACGACCGGCGGGGCGAGCGCCACCGGGCGGTCCAATCGCGGGGGACGTTCCAGCACGCCGCCCAGTCCCGAGGTGCAGGCCCTCCAACAAGCCTTGGACTCGCAGGCCTCGGCGGAGGACGTGAAGGCCAAGCTCGCCAAGTTTCGCGAGGTGGTCAAACAGCGGGAGGCGAGCTTGGTTAAGGCCCAGGACGACCTGCGCGCCGTGCTGACCACCCGGCAAGAGGCGGTCGCGGTGCTGGCGGGGCTCCTGCGCTGAACCGTGCCGCCGCGGGCGGTGGGCTGGGCGCGTCGCGTTGGCACGCGCGTCGCGCCAATGGTCGTCCGACGCGACGACCGCGCCAGCCAGCTTCCGTTCGCCGAACCCGTGGGAGGTGGTGGCGGCTATTTGCGCCTGGTGGCGGCAGGCCCCGCGGGGTCCCGCCGGAACTCGGAGGTTTGAGTCCAGGCGTCGGCGGTCGGCAGATGCTCGAGGAGGAATTGTTGCAGCTCCCGCGTGCCGGCGGTCAGCACCAGCCGTCCGCCGGAGCCGTTCGCTTGGGTCACGAGGTGGTGCCGCAGCGCCTTCGGGTGCTTTTCGAGCCAAGTGGTCAGCCAGTCGTAATCCAGCCCGCTCATCCTCAAGCTCGGTTGGGTCGCCAGCAGACGCACCACGCTGTGCGCGGGAATGGCCGGCACGATCTCCTCGCGGTCTTGCGACTCCACCCCCGCTAAATCGAGGAAGATCTGACCCGCGAGTTTGAAGCGGTGCGCCTCGAGGACCGTCGTCTTGTCACCGCTGGCGTAGGTCACGCGGTAGGCGTTGGCGCCGGCGGGCGCGAAGGTGAGGCTCTCCCCTCCGGCCGCCGGCGCCGCGTTCGTCCAGCGCCCGACCAACGCTGGCGCAAACTCCACCTCGGCGTCGGTGTAAAACGGGTAAACGGAGGTGACGATGCACCCGGTGAGCAGGGAGAGTCCGGTGAGGGCTCCCAGGAACGCAAGCCGGCCTGCCGATACGCGGTTCTTGGGTTCGCTTGAGGTGGCCGGCGTTGTCTTCATGCGGGCAGCATGGCAGGGCCGGTTGTCGGGAGGCTAATTGATAATCCCGATGTCGCCATTGATTCCCTCAATGAGCTGGGGCGGCTCAGTCCGCGCCCCAGAGCCGCTCCCGGTCGTGCCTTGAAAAGGCCAGCGGCCGGTGCGGAGGACGCCCCTGGGGGTTGGCCCAGCGGCTGGTGGGTCCTTGCGGGCGTGCGTGCGCCCCCGTCGGCACGCCCGAAAGGTCCGTGGGCGGGACTCCTCCCGGCCGAAGGCGGCACCCGAGCGGTGCCTCCGCCGCTTACAGCTTCCACCCGTAGCGGAACTGCGGATGGAGGAGGGCGTTGGCTTGGGCGGAGTTAGTGAAGTGGCCCGAGGGACCGTCCCACTCCAGCTTCTGGCCGAGGTGTTTGATCGCGATGATGCCGAGCATGGCCAGTTCCGTGAGGGGACCGCCGTAGGAGAAATCCGAGCCGGCCTGAGTGCCCGTCCGGATCGCGGTCAACCAATCCTCGTAATGACCTCGGACGCGCGGCAACGTCTTAGCGGGGCGATGGTAGGCGTTCATTTTGGCGTCGGGGATGATCCGCACCCCACCCGCACCGTGCGAGCCATAAACGATGGTGCCCTTGTCGCCGATCACGACGGCGCCAGTGCCGGGGGGCTTGTCGTCGGCCTCCATATCGGGCGGCCGGGGGATGGGCTCGGTGCCATCGTGCCAGACGAGCGTGATCGAGCCGCGCCGGCCGCGGGCCGGGAACTGGAACGTGACGACGGCGCCGCGCGGATAGGTCATGGCCTCCTTGATCGGGTCATAGTCTTTGGCCTCGGCCTGAACACTGGTGGGGGCGCCGAGGTCGAGGGCCCAAAAGACCGGATCGACGACGTGGCAGATCCAATCGCCGATCGAGCCGGAGCCGAAGGGGGTCCAGCCCCGCCACGTTCCGGGCTGATAGACCGGGTTGTACGGGCGAGCTTGGGCCGGGCCGAGCCACAGATCCCAGTCTAACCCCGACGGTATCGGGTGCGTCTCGCTCAGGCGGCTGAGTTGATCCAGGTGGGAGTTGACCGCGCCGGTCCCGGCGTGGATGGTGTGGACTTGGCCGATGGCCCCGTCCCAAATCCACTCGCAGCAGGTGCGGATGCTGTCGAACGAATGGCCTTGGTTGCCCAGTTGGGTGACGACGTTATGCTCACGGGCGGCCTGGACCAGGGCGCGGACTTCATAGACGGAATGGGCCATGGGCTTCTCGCAGTAGAGCTGCTTGCCGCGTTTGATCGCCGCCATCGCCGCCACCGCGTGGGTATGGTCGGGCGTCGCCACGACTACGGCGTCGATGCTTTTATCCAGCTCGTCGAGCATGACCCGGAAGTCATGGTAGGTCTTGGCGGCGGGGAACTGGCGCGCCGCCGCGTTCAAGGGGTGGTCGTTCACGTCGCACAGGGCGACGATATTCTGGCTGCTGACCCCCTCGAGATCGTCGTGGCCGCGCCCGCCGACGCCGACACAGGCGATATTGATCTTGTCGCTCGGGGGTGTCTGCCCGCTCTGTGCCACCACGTGGCGGGGGACGACCATGAACGAGGTGAGGGCCATACCGGTGCCGCTCAAGAACCGGCGGCGCGTGAGGGACTGCGACTTCTGGCGCATAAGCTATTCTCTAATGCTGCGTGGTTTTCGGGTTCGACGTCGCTTGCCCGCGCCACATTCACCCGGCCCGGCGCCCAACTCCGGGCTCGACACTGAGGGGGGCGCAACTTGACACTCCCCACCGCGCATGGCACGCGTGGTACTCGAACAACTCACCAAGACCTTCTCCGGCGCGAAGGGGGAGACGGTTTATGCCGTGAAGGAGGTCTGTTTGACCGTCGCGGACCAGGAGTTCGTGGTGCTGGTGGGTCCGTCGGGTTGTGGCAAGTCCACCACCCTGAGGCTCATCGCCGGGTTGGAGGAGGCGACCAGCGGCACGATCACCATCGACGAACGGGTGGTCAACCGGGTCGAGCCCAAGGACCGGGATGTGGCGATGGTGTTCCAGAACTACGCGCTTTATCCCCATCTGACGGTCTATGAGAACCTGGCGTTTGGGCTCAAGCTGCGCAAGGTGCCCAAGCCGGAGATCGAGCGGCGGGTGCGGGCGGCGGCGGCCATCCTCGACTTGGAACCGCTCTTCGAGCGCTTGCCCCGGGCGCTCTCAGGCGGGCAGCGGCAACGGGTGGCGGTCGGCCGGGCCATTGTGCGCCAACCCAAGGCGTTTCTCTTCGACGAACCGCTCTCGAACCTGGACGCCCAACTCCGGGGTCAGATGCGGTTGGAGTTGGCCAAGCTCCATCGCCGGTTGGCCGCCACCATGATCTATGTGACCCACGACCAGGTGGAGGCGATGACCTTGGGCGACCGGATCGTGGTGATGAAGGATGGTTGCGTCCAGCAGGTGGCGACCCCGCTGGAGCTCTATCATCGTCCGGCCAACCTCTTTGTCGCGGGGTTCATCGGCGCTCCCGCCATGAACTTGTTTCGCGGGACCCTCGAGGCCGATGCCCAGGGGCTCTGGTTCCGCGCCCAGGGGGACCCCGCGGCGGGAGCGCGGGCGACGCTGCGGGCGCGGGTGGCGCCTGAACACACCGCCGGGCTGCAGCCGCACGTGGGCTTGGCCGTCGTGCTGGGGGTGCGGCCGGAGGACTTGGCGCCCGCCGGGGAAGGGACGCCGGCGGAGGCAACCACGTTCAGCGCCCCCGTCGAGCTGGTGGAGCCGATGGGGGCCGAGACCTATCTGCACCTGGCGGCCGGGGCCGCGCCCGTGGTCGTCCGGGTCCAACCCGACACCCGGGCGACAGCGGGCGATGCGCTCCGGTTACGCCTCGACATGGCTCGGGCCCACTACTTCCACGCGGCGGACGGGAGGCGATGCGCGTGAGTGGGGGGAAGGCGTTTCTCCCGCGCCGGCCTCGCGGTCGCGGCGGGTGGCGGTGGGGGGGCTGGGGTATGCTGCTGGCGGCAATGCCGGCGGTCGCCGCGGCGCCCTTAACGTGGCTCTGGGCGAGCCCCCAGCCGCACGGCAATAACGTCTATGACATGACCCTGGCCACCAACGGCGTGGCCGTGCAGGTGGGGGACCGGGGTCAGCTCTATACCAGCACTGATTATTCGCTCTGGGTTCCCCGTGTAACCAACACCACGAACTCGCTCGAGGCCGTGGGGATTCTCGGTCAACGGGTTCTGGTGGCCGGTCAGGCCGGCACGATCCTCTACGGCGACCTCCCGGGGCCGACCAACTTCACCCTGATTGACTTGGGGACCGCGGATTGGCTGGAGGGGGTCGCCGCCTCAGCCTCCCTGGCTGTGGCCGTGGGCGACAACGGCGCCATCTATACCAGCCCGACCGGCGCCACCTGGACACGGCAGCCGCAGGGGTTCACCACTTGGCTCCGGAGCGTCGCCTTTGGCACCAACAGTTTCGTGGCCGTGGGCGAAGGCGGCTTCATCGCGCGGAGCGCCGACGGGCAGCAATGGCAGCCGGTGACCAGCCCGGTGACGGCGGATTTGAACCGGGTCGTCTGGGTGGGGGACCATTTCGTGGCGGTCGGCACAGGGGGCGCCGTGGCCCTCAGCCAGGACGGCGCGGGGCGCGCCTGGAGCGTCCTGGTGGCCGGTAATGGGCCGACGAACGATCTCTACGCCGCGGCTGGCACCGATACCGGTCTGTTGCTGGTGGCGGGGACCGACGAGCTGCGGCTGCTGCCCGCCGGCGCGACGGCGTGGCTCGATCAACTGAATCCGAACCTGACCGCGCCCGCGCCCACCTGGACCTATTATAGTGGCTTCTGGGATGGGTCTCTCTTCCTGGTGGGGGGAGACGACGGGATGGTGACCAGCGGCACCCAGACGAATTCACTCCTCCCGTTCGCCTGGACCTTCCCGGCCGGGCCGCTGCGCAATTGGCTCTGGGACATGGTTCATCTCCCCGGGCTCTACGTGGCCGTGGGCGACTTGGCGACCATCGAGATCAGCGACGACGGCGTCGCCTGGGACCTGGACGTGGTGCCCGACTCCACCACCAACGCCGTGCTCCTGGGGGTGGGGGGGCGGCTGGACCTGATGGTGGTGGTGGGTACCGCGGGGACCATCCTGACCAGCACCAACGGGGTGGTGTGGGCCGCCGTGCAGCCGGCGCCCACCACCAATGACCTCCAAGGCGTAGCCTGGTTCCAGAACCGCCTCCTCCTCACGGGCGGGGCGGGCACGATCTTGACCGGGACCGACGGCACGCACTGGAGCCTGGTGACCAATCTGGGCCCCGCCTTCCTCTCCAGTGTGGCCGCCTTTCCGGGGGGGGTGGTCGCGACCGGGGAAAACGGCGCCCTGTTTACCAGCGCCGACGCGGCGACGTGGACCCCGCGCCCAACGGCCACCACCAATTGGCTCTACCGCGTGCGATACGTCGGGGAACAACTGTTCGCCGTCGGTCAGAATGGCACCCTGCTGGCCAGCGCCGATGGGGTCACTTGGACGCCACGCCCGACCGGCACGACGGCGTGGCTCAATGACATCACTTGGTTTAACGGCCTCTATTACGTCGTCGGGACCCAAGGGACGGTGTTGGCGAGCGGCGACGCCCTCACCTGGACCAATCTGGGCACCATCACCCGGCAGTCGCTCTACGCCCTGGCCACCGACCCCCACCAGATGCTCGCCGCCGGGCTCGAGGGCGCCCTCCTGCGTGGCCAGCCCGGGCCGCTGAACATCCTGAGCTACGCCCTCCAGCCCGCCCCCTCCACCACCATCGTGACCAACGCGGTAACGATCTCCGGGGTGCCCGGGGCCAGCTTTAGCGTGGACCAAAGCCGCGGCTTCCCCGGCCTGTGGGCCGCCGGTCCGGTCCTCCAATTCCTCGACAACACCGGCGCGCTGATCGACGTCGAGACGTTAACGAATCCGCCCCCGGCCGGCTTCTACCGGGCGACCGGGCGGTAGGACCTTCCCTCACTCGCCCGGCGGCGGCAGCGGGAGGCGGTTCAGTCGGCGAGCCGATAGCGGTACAGTTCTTGGCCGACGCTGCGCGCCGCTTGGATCGTCTCCTGATACGGCGTATCAGCCACGTCCACAAAGCCGATCTGGTAATTCTCCTCGTCATAGACCCGGCCCGTGACCGGCTCGTCTTGATACTGGAACCAGTGGCAGCCGACGAAGGCCGGATGGCGCAACGCCCCTTCCACATAGGCGCGGTAGGCTTGGGCGCGCGCCGCCTGGCTCGAGGTGCGCACCAGCCCAGTGTGGAAGAGGCCGCGGTCCAACGCCCCGAAGTGGAACTCCCCGATCAGCAACGGGACATCGGCCCCGCCGTTGAAGCGGAACTCCGCCACGGTGCGGTGGTAGAGGTTGTAACTGACCACGTCGCAGTACTTGGCCGCGGCGGCGGCGGCGCGGGCGTTGACCCAGGCGAACCGGCAGCCCAGGTAGAGCTGCTCCGGGGCCCGCTCCTTGATCACCTCCCGGACAGTGCGGAAGTAGCGCTCGGCGGTCTGGGTGTAGAACTCGGCCAGATCACCCCGGGCGCGGGTGGTCTCGGGGGCGGTACGCGAGGCGCGCAACGCCTCCCAGTTCGGATACGTGGTATGCCAGGCGGCGTTGAGCCGCTCGATGGGGCCGTACTCGCTCCGCAATGCGGTGAGGAAGGCCCGTTTCGCGGGCTGGTCTGGTGGGGAGACCAACGCCGCGCGCGCCAATGACACGTCGTCGCCCCACGACATCTCGTTGTCGGAGAAGTAACCGAGGCACCACGGATCGCCGGCACTGACGCCAACCTTGGTGGCCATCACCTCGCGCAGATGCTCGGCGAACTCCGGGGCGAAGACATCGGGGAACTTCCCCCAATAACCCGCGCTGCCCTCAATCTGGCGGCCCCGGGAGTCGATGGCGTCCACGTAAGGCGTCTGCCGCAAGAGCCGGAGGTGTTCCGCCGACCACATCCCGATGGTGTTGAGGCCCCAACTGCGCAGGCGCCGATGCACCAAGTCGGCGCTCCGGGCCTGCCACTGCGGTCCGTACTTCCGCGCCAGGTTGGCTTCGCCGAAGGCAACACACGCCGGAGCGCGACCGGCGTAATGGCCTTTGAGGGCGTAGGCGTGCGGGACCAAGAACTGTTTCAAGCCCGGTTCCCGCGTTGGTAAGTCGAGGAACCAGTCGGCTCGCTCTTCCACCGGCGTCAGGTCGCGGCCGCCGATGCAGTCGATGCCTTGGGAGAAGAAGAGCTTGCCTTGCGGGTCCACCAACCACCACTTGCCGCGGTACTTCTCGGTCCGAAAGAAGCCGGTCGCGCGCCGTTGCGGGCCGGTCTCCCAGCCGCCGTAGCGGTCCCAATCGCGTGGTCCGGGCTCCCGGCGCAGCGCGGCGGCCTCCTGGTGCCCGCGCTCGACCAACTCGGCTTGGGAATGGACCTTGCCGGGCCAATCTTTGTGCCGGTATTGGCCGAAGGTGTCGATGAAGGGGAAGAACGGCGTGGCGTCCGTCACGCTGGCGGTTGGGGGGACGTAGGCTCCCTCCGCGCTGATGGTGCTAACCTCGAACACTTGGTCCTGGGTCGGCTGGCTCACGAACAGGAGGAGCTGGGTCACGTTCGCCGCGTCCACCGTCCCCGGGCCGCCCGGGGCCACGGGATAACCCCGCATGCCGAAGAGCTTGCCGCCGAGGGTGTCGCCGGCGCAACGCGCCAAGTCCACCCGCACGATGCCTCCCTGCCCGGGGTCCAAGCCGACCGAGCCGGTGACGCAATGCCGGGTGCCGTCCGCGCCGGGGTTGTCCACGCGACAGGAAACCGTCACCCGCTCCGTCCCACCATTGTGCAGGCGGACCAGCACGGCTTCGTATGGGGACAAGTCCCAGGGACTGGCCGGCGGGGTAAGGGTGATGCCGGGCCAGGTGAGCGCGTGTCCCGTGAGATCGG
>JAJXTA010000047.1 GCA_021784265.1 bacterium
TTCTCCCGGCGAGCGGCATCGTGGTCCAGGAAATCATAGGTCCCGGGTACGGTGGGGCGAAACTCGATCACCGTCGCGGCCCCGGGAGAAACCAGCACGGTTTGCAGCCCGCGTTGGGGCGGGTTTTGCAGGCTGCCGTTGCGATAGACCCGGCGGAGGACGGTGCCGATCACGTGGAACGAAGAAAGCAAGTCCGGACCCGCGTTGCCGAAAAAGAGCCGCACCCGGTCGCCGGTCTGGGCGCGCAGGGCGTCGCGAAAGAGCATGGCGCCCGAGGCGCCATTGAACACCACGAACTGGGGTTGTTCGGCCATGGCGTCGGCGTGCGAGTACTGGAGCTGGCGGGTGCCCGGTGGTCCATTGGTGGCATAGACTTCACTCTGCATGATGTAGAACTCCCGTTGGGCGGCCGGGAGGCCGTTGGTCGGTTCGACCAGGATCAACCCAAACATGCCGTTGGCAATGTGATCGATCATGGGCGGAACCGCGCAGTGATAGACGAACAAACCGGGATCGCGCAGCCGCAGCCACGCCCGGTGGTGTTCGCCGGGCGCCACCGTCAGCAGCGGCGCGCCGCCCCCAGGCCCAGTGGCGGCGTGGAAATCCACGTTGTGCGGCATCCCGGTGGTGTCGGTGTTGGTGATCTGGACCTCCAGCCAATCGCCGGCCCGCACGCGAATGAAAGGGCCCGGCACATGGTCGTTGAAGGTCCAAAAGGGGTACTGCTGCCGGGTGGTGAGCGACAGGAGCCGGTGGGTGGTGCGCAGGGGCACCACGACGATGGCCGGGTGGTGGCGGCTGATCGGGGCCGGCACCTGGGGGGCGTAGGTGAGCTCGGCCTCGATCCGCGGCGGGGCCGCGGCCACCGGCACGGCGTTCACCAAGGTGCTGGCGGCGACCAGGGCGAGCCACGCCTGGCGCTGCGGCCGCCGCGCCGCGGAAACGTTCGCGTTCATGCGCCAGCTTACGCCCGCCGGCCGAATAAAGCAAGGTTAGCCTTGTAAAATTCGCGCGCGACGCCGGGCCGGGACGCGAGGAGGGCGCGCCGGTCCGCGGGCCCGGCCCCGCGGCGGTCTCCGGAGGACGGGAGGCGGGCGGCTTACTCGGTCGGGGCGGACTGCTTGATGCGGCGGGTGAGGCGCTGCATCTCGGCGACGGGGACCAAGCCAGCCTGGACCTTGGTCCAGCCGCGCTCGCGCAGGGGGCGCCAGCCGTGTTGGCGTGCCAGGGCGCGCAACTGGCCGGTCTTGATGTCCGGGCCGAGCAGATCCGCAATGTCTTCGGTCATCACGAAGAACTCGTAGATGGCCACCCGGCCGCGGTAGCCCTGCTGTTGGCATTCGGTGCAACCGCGTCCGCGGAAGGCGCGGACCTCGTTTGGTGGGAGCCGCAGGGCGGCCGCCGCCTCTTGCCGCAGATCGTCCGGGAGGGCGAGGTCGGGCTCCAGGCAGTGAGGACAGAGACGCTGGGCCAGGCGCTGGGCGATGCTGCAGACCAGCGAGGCGCCGAGCAGGAAGGGGTCGATGCCCATGTCTAACAGCCGGGTCAGGGCGCTGATGCTGTCATTGGTGTGGAGGGTCGAAAAGACCAAGTGGCCGGTCTGCGCGGCGCGGACGGCAATCTCAGCGGTCTCGCCGTCCCGGATTTCACCGATGAGCACGACGTCGGGATCATGGCGGAGGACGGAGCGGAGGCCGCTGGCGAAGGTCAACCCCACCTCCTCGCGGGTTTGGATTTGAACGATGCCCTCCAGTTGGTATTCGACCGGGTCCTCGATGGTGATGATCTTGCGCTCTTCGTCGTTCGCGCGGGCCAGGGCGGCGTAGAGGGTGGTGGTCTTGCCGCTGCCGGTGGGGCCCGTGAGCAGGACCAAGCCCTGCGGCAGCTCGGTCAGCTCGGCGATGAGGGCCTCCTGGTCGGCCTCCATGCCCAGATGGCTGAACTCGAGGAAGAGGCTCTGCCGGCCTAAGATGCGGAGGCAGACGCCTTCGCCATGTTTGGTGGGGATGATCGACACGCGCAGGTCGTATTCCTCACGCTCGGTCTTCATGCTGATCCGGCCGTCTTGCGGCAAGCGCTTTTCCGCGATGTTCAGGCTGGCCATGATTTTGAGCCGGGAGACGACCGCCGGGTAGAGCTGGCGCAGGCCCTCGGGCATCGGCACGGCGTGCATCATGCCGTCGATCCGGTACCGGAGCTTGATGCCGGACTGGTACGGTTCGATGTGGATGTCGGTGGCGTGGAGGCGCAGGGCCTCGGAGAGGATCTCGTCCACGTACTGGGCGATGCTGGCATCCTTGGCGACGTTGGCCTCGCTCTCGGCGCTGGGCGGCCCGGCGGCCAGATCGAACACGACATCCTGGCTGGCCTCCCCGAGGCCGCGCTCCTCCCGCAAACGGTGGACCGTATCCGCCCCCAAGCCGAACCGTTGCTGAAGCACGGCGCGCACGCAACTGGGCGTGGTGAGCGCCACCTGGAGCTTCTTGCCCAGCAAGAGGCGGAGGTTGGCCAGGGTGGACTGTTTGGGGGGCTCGGAAAAGGCCAGTGTCAGCGTGTCGGCCGCTTGGGCCAGCGGGAGGACGCGGTGGTTGAGGATGATCTTGAGCGGGACCAACTCGAGGTTGGCCGATGGGAACTCGGCGGCGGTGAGCTCCACGAAGTCGAGGCGGTGGAGTTCGGCCAGGGCGCGGTAGGTGTCCGCTTCCGAGGCATGGTTGAGGTGGAGGATGGCGGTGTGCTGCGGGACACGCAGACGGCGTTGGCGCCGGCGCACCGCTTCCAGTTGCTTCTCGGTCAGTTTCCCTTGCGCCAAGAGCAGGTCGCCCACCTCGCGGTGGTGGTTGGTGGTCTCCATGTCTTAGTGGGCGGCAGCGGCCCGCGCGCTTCGTGGGCCGTGGGGTTGGGTGCGAGTGACCGGGGTGGAGGGAGGGGCCGCTGCCTTAGCGGGCGGGGCGGGGCCGCCGTGCCCCGGACCGGCCGCGGCCGCTGTTGGGGGTGGAGTGGGAGCGGCGGCCGGGGCCGCCGCCGCGACCGGGAGCACCACCGTCGTGGCCAGGGAGCCATTGCCGCGGGCGGGCACTTCCAGGGTCTGCATCTGATCAAACTGCAGGACATTCGTCCGGCCGGTCGAGTTCGTCAGGGTGAGGGTGCGGACGTCGATGCGCTGGATGACGAGGTCGGCGACCACCGTGGCGCCGTTGGTCAGGACCAGGGTGGCATCGCCATACCGGATGTAAGCCAACCGCACGTCCGACGAGGAGGTGTAACACCCCTGATAGAGCAACTGGATTTGCTTGGTTTGCGGGGGCTGGGCTGGCGGCGGCGGTTGGAAATAGAGGGTGTAGAAAGGGTCCACGACGTTCGTCGCGGTGGCCAGCCGGGCGAGCGGCGGCACGGCGAACCAACCCACCACGTGACCGTCGGGTCCGATCCGCCCCGCCGCCGCGGCGTGGGATTCGAGGGGCCGCAGGGCGGGCATAGCCCCGCCCAGGTGAGCCGTGGCGGCCAGCAGCACGAGCACCAGGCCGGCCAGTAACACCAGGGACAACCAGAGCCTCCGTTCCAAGTAGGACGTCATGGCCACGCTGGGATTAGGGGTCGTCGCGGTCCACGGGCGTCACCTCTTGCGGGGCGGTGACGAAGCCGCTGACCGTGAGCTGCAGGTCCACCTCGTGCGGGTGTTCGGGCGAGTGTTTGCGGAGGAGGATTTGGCGGATAAAAAGGGGGGGCTTATTGGTCAGGGTGGTGGCCAAGCCCAGAACCGCGAGCTCACTGGGCCGTAGCGGCAGGCTCGCCAGGAAGCGGCTGACCGCTTGCATGTCGCCGACGAGCTCCAGTTGCATGGGCATCTCATAGAGCACCCGCGCGCGGTCGGTCCCGGCCAGGTGCGGGATATGAGGCAGTTGGTAGAGGGCCTGGATGGTGCCGACCTGGCATTCGACGGCGGTCAGGAGGAGCTGATAGGCCAGGGCCAGCCGCGGCCAGAGCATCGCCGGCTGCGGCACATCCACCACGAATTCCGGCAACCCGTTGGTCGAGCTGGGTGCCAAGGTCGTACCCTTGGCTTTCGCCGCGGTCATCAACTGGGCGATGCGCGCCAGGCGTTCGTTCTGGTAGTCGATGAGCTGAAACGGGGCGGTCATCCGGCGCTGGACGGCGGGTGGGAGTTGGAGGCGGCCCCCGACCAGTCGTTCGGCGGTCTCCAGGTTGGTCGCTTGCCGCTTCAGATCCAGGAGTCGCTGTTGACAGTTCTCCAGGTCCAGGCCTTCGGTGGCCGTGCTGGCGCGGTTGGTGGCCAGCAGCCGATTCCAGTCGGCGGCCAGCGGGCGGTCCAGCGCGGCCGCCCGGTGGGCCAACGGCCGGAACACGGTGAGGTAGTAGATGCCGAGGACCAGCCCGCAAATCACCGAAAGGGAGGGGACTCGTTGGCTCTGGGAGAGGCGGGGCACGGGCGTCAGCGGTTAGTGGCTCCGGGCGAGGCGGGAGCCGAGCCGGGGCGCGGCCGGGCGCCCGCCGTCCCGCGCTTGCGTTCGCGTGGCGTCGGGAGGGGCTGGCCACTGTGGGTTGGGTTGGCGGGCAAATCGTCGCGGGCCAGCTCGATGGCGATGGCGAACCAGTGGTTGGTGATCGACACCCTCGGGTCCACCAGGTTCTGTTTGCGCTCCGGGGGGAGGGCATCCACTTTGGCGAACAGCGGCTCCCGTTTGAGGTCCTCGACCACCTGGCTGAACACCCCGCGGGCATCCTCCCCCTCCGCCGGGGAACACAGCTCGGCCACGAATTCCCGGCCCGCCGGCAGCGAGTTAGTGGGGAAGAGCGAGGTGGTGAGAGGCGCTTGGTTCGTGGCGGGCAGGGGCAAGGTGGTGCCGGCAAAGTAACTGACCGGGTCGGCGAAGAGGAGGTACCAAAAATCCTTGTTGCCCCGTACCTCCTGCAGCGCGGCGAGGGTGCGCAGCGTCTCCATCGTCTCCCGTTGCCGTTGCAGGACCGGCCGGATCTGGTCGTACTCGGCGCTCAATCGACGGGAGAGCAGCTCGACCGTGTGCGCCACCTCGAGGGCATTCCGAGTCTTGGCGGCCAGGGCCTCCTTGCGGTGACAGAGGCGAGCCTTTTGCCAGGTGCCGACGGCCAACACCACGGCAACGGTCAAGAGCAGGAGGGCGTTCGTCAACTGGACGCGCTGCCAGAAACGCCGCCGCGTCCGGTGGGCGCGCAGGCCGGTGGGCAGGAGCGAGACCCGGGCGGCGGTGCGTCCCAGGGCCTGCCGCGCCACGCCGTAGGCGACCCAATACTGGGTCATCGGCCAATCACCCTCTCCTTCCGGGTCCGCGGGCCAAGGCTCGAAGCGGAGTTGGCCCCAACGGTTAAGAAACTCGAAGAGCCCCTCCTGCGCGGCACCCCCACCGCAGACAAAGACCGGCAAACCGGCCAACGACAACTCCGCCTCCGGGTTGTCCTCAATCCACTCGGTGACGGTGCGGCGCAACTGGGTTTGCCAGTCCTGGAGGACCGCCGCGAATTCGGGCACCGCCCCCGGGCCGGTCAGGAGGTTGGTCGAGCGCTTCAGCAGCTCAGCTTCATCCACCCCACAGCCGCGGCACTTGGCCAGGACCTCGGTGAATTGGTTGCCGCCCAGGGGGAAACTGGTGGCGAAGACGCCCTGGCCGTGTGCCCGGATGGCGACGACGGTGTTGTTGGCCCCTAGATCCACCAACACCGCGTGCGAGGGGAGGGGCAGCACCGCCTGGCTGGCCGCGAAGAGGGCCTGGCCGGCCGGGGCGATCTCCAAGAGGGCGGCGGCGCCGGCCTCAGGGTTGGCTCCCTCCTCCGTGCCGGTGAATTGCTGAATCTGGGACCACACTTCGTCGGCTTGGGAGAGAATAATCCAGTGCGGGTTCTGGTATCTGCCGAACGGCTTGAGCGGGGCGAAGTCGTGCAGCAGGCTGCCTTCGGCCAAGCCGCTGAGCCGGGCCACCTCGCCCTCGATGGTCTTGGGGAGGTCCTGGGCGGTGGTGGCGGGGAGCTCGACGAGCTGGTTGATGACCCGATGCTGGGGCAACACCAGCGCCACGTCGTGCGGTCCCAACTGGGGCATGAGCGTCTGCAGGTGCTCGTGGATCTCCTCCGCCGCCAGCAGCCCTTCTTCCTGCAAGTCGATGGTCTGGCGATGGACGACGCTGGTCCGCCCGAACAGGGCCTCGACCACCAGGAGCTTGCACCACCGGCTGCCCGGGTCGATGACCAGGAGCCGTTGACCCGCCAGGGGTAGCAGCCAGTGCAGACCAGGCGCGACGGCGTCGGCCATTACCTCTTCTCCCCCTTGCTCGTGGCCGGCCCCTGGTCGTCGTCATAAACCAGGAACTCGCCACTGTCGGAGAGCAGCGTGGCGGTGACGAAGATGAGGAGATAGCGGGGTTGATCCAACTCGGCCCGGCGCCGGAAGGCGGCGCCGAGGATGGGGATGCTCCCGAGGATCGGGACGGACTCCACATACCGCGTTTGGGTCCGTTCGAGCACCCCGCCCATGACCACCGTTTGGCCGGAGCGGACCACGACGCGGGTGGCGAGTTCCTGCGAGGCGATCTGCGGCAGTTTCAAGTCGAACGAATCGACGATGTTGCCGTTGGCGTCCCGGTCGGTGATGGTGGTGAAGGGGACCATCTTGACGCTGGCGTTGATCTGAGGGTTGAGGGCCAGGAAAATGGTCTTGCCGTCGCCGCCGATGCTGGCCAGGACCTGGAAGACCACCCCCGACGTCAGCTTCGTCGGCTTGCCATCGGGCACCAGTTGGGACGTCGAGCGTAGTTCCAGGATCTGCTGTTTGACCGCGTACTGCTCATAATAATACTGAATCTCTCCGTCGGAGATGGTGGCGGGCAGATTATTGATCACGGTCAGACGCGGGGCGGAGAGGGTCTGGCTTTCGCCACTCTGCTGGAGCAGGGTGAGGGTGGCGCTCAAGTCGGCGCGGGAAAGGATCCCGGTGCGGGTTTCCTGAATGGGCAGCGCGGGGTTGCCTAGGGCCAGGCCGGTGTAATCCACGGCCCCCGCGCCGGAGGTTAAGACGTTCCGGCCCGATTCCCACGTCATCCCCAGTTGGAGGAAGGTGGCCTCGCTGACGGTGACGAAGCGGGCCTCGATCAGCACCTGCTGGATGGGCCGGTCAAACTCCCGCACGATATTGTCGAGGGTCTCCAGGTCCTCCGGCGAACCGCGGGCGACGATCAGGTTCCGTTCGTAGTCGATCATGTACTTGCAGGAAGCCGGCAGGAACTCCTTCATGGCGTTCTCGATCGCCGGGGTGGTGGGCGCCATGTCGTTGACGAATTTGGCCATCTTCTGCTGTTCGGACACCGTGGTGACATTGTTGACGGTGGTGCTGGTCCGCAGGACCTCAGGGGGGCCGAACTCGGCCGGCAGAATGAACCCGCGTTTGAGTTTGTAGAACCGGGTCTCTTCCATCTGCTTCTTCTCGTCCTTGGCATCGACGATCCAGATGAGGTCGTCCCCCACCTGGAACTGCAAGCCCAGGTTCCGGGAGACGTAGCGCAGGAAGCTGCTCAGCTTGACCTTGCCCATGTTCACGCTCAGCGTCTGTTTGAACGCCGGCAGGGATTTGTCGGCGACGAAGTTGATCCCCTCGCTCTGACCGATATTGAAGATGATCGACTCCAGGGTGGCGTTGTCCAGGTGGATCGAGACTTGCTTGTCCAGGATCTTGGCCATCTGGCCTTGCGGCGACTCCAAGTCGAAGAGGGCCCCCTTGATGTAGTTGGTCTTGCCGTAGGAGGACGGGATGTAGGGGGTCGCCTCGATGCGCTCGATGGTGTCGCGCACATCTTTGCGCGGGGGCAGGCCGCGGTCCTTGTTCTCGGCCAGGAGGCTGGGAATGGTGGGGTTGACGTCCGGGTTCTTGGCATCAATCTCGCGGATCTTGTCTTCCAGCGCCTGTTGGCGCTTCAACTCCCGATCCTTGCGCACCCAGCTCAAGAGGCGTTGGGCCTCCTGGTCCTGCGGATCGCGGGCGATCAGGGCGTTGGCCCGGGTCTCCGCCTCCTCCCACTCCCCTTTGCTGGCCAGGGCGAAAATCGCCTTGATCTCCTCGTCGTGGGTGGCCGAATAGGTCACCTTGGCGGTCCCTTTCGCCGGCTCGGACGGCTTCAGCTTGGAATCCTTCGGGGAGTGGGGTTTGACGCGCGCCGGCTGAGGGTTGGACTCCCCGGGCGGAGGCACCGGCTCGGTGTAGTGCACGCAGGAGGTGAGCCACAGGCCCGTCAAGGCCAAAGCCAGGTAACGGAGGGAGTTGGAGCCGGATATTCGGAGCATAAGATCAACAGGGAGATGGACGCCGTGGCTGCGCCGCGCATTCATGGGTTCTCGAACATTACTTATTGCACATCAATAGCTTGTAGTTGCCTTCCCCGGGCGGCTTCGACCGCGGTGGGGCGGCGCGGGTTCAAATCGCATACCGCTGGGCGATCCAGTCTGGGATCACCTCGGCCCGCCCGGTCTTCACGTTGATCATAGTGTAGCGGAAGTAACCGTCGCAAGCCAACTTCCCTGTCGGCTTCTTGTGCATCGCGAAGTGGACCAACACCTCCGTGCGGCCCATCTCCTCGACCCACGTCCGCACGACAAAGCTCTCCCCTAACCGGAGCGGGCGTTTGTACTCGACGTGGGCCGTGCGCACGACCCAACCGTAGCCGGCCCGAGCAAACTCCTCCATCGACATCTGGTAACAGCGCGCCATTTGGTCGTACCGCGCGGCCAGGACGTAATCAAAGTAGCGGCTCCCGTGGACGTGCTGGTTCATGTCGATGTCGTCCGGCCGTGCCTGCATCGCGGTCTCGAACCTCGTTTTGCCCAAAGCCATGCCCCATCCTGCCCGAGGGCGCGCCGCCCGCCAATGCCGAAATCCGCCGCCGGCCGCGTGCAGGGGGCCGCCGCCTCGAGGGGGGCGTGTCAGCCGCGCCAGCGCGCCTGGAGTTGCGCCCGTTCCGCTGGGCTGTAAAAATGGCGGGCCATGCGAGAATCATACTGCCCCGCCAGGAAGCTGGCGGGGAGCCGAAGCCGTGCCTGGATGTCCCGGTAGCGCGCGCCGTACTCCTTGTCCGCGCCGATGTTCCGGTTCACCAGCGCTCCCAGCTTGGTGTTCAGGAAGCTCTCGAGCATGCCGGTGATCCGGGCGAAATCCTCATAGCGATAGACCAGCACCCGTGCCACGCTGTTCTCATAGACGGCGCACCCTTTGGAATGCGCGAAGGGCCGGGAATAGACGTCGATCCCGAGCACCTCGCGCAGCTCGGCATCAAACCAGCCGTGGATATAACCCAGCGTCCCCTGAATCTGCCGCCGCCGGGCTTCGTGTTGGGGGGGCGCCATTGAGACCAGACTCCGGCAGGCCTCGGTGGTGATCTCGCCCAAGGAGGCGAAATAACTGGAGTAGTTCTGGAACACCGAGGCCAGGAGCAGTCCGACCGGTTCGCGCACGCCGACGACCACCTGCAGTCTCCGTCGTGAGCGGCGCGCCAACGCCCACCTGCGTCGCAAGGCAATCCCGGCGTAAATCGCGCGGGCTTCGGCCCACTGCCGCCGCAGGCTGGCTTTGGTCAACTCGGACAGGCTGGGGCTGCGGAGCCAGTCTTCGACCATCTGTCCCTGCCGGGGCGAGAGGATATGCACCCGACGGATGCGGTGGGGGAGGCGGGCCGCCCGGAGGGTGGCCTCGATGGTTTGCGAGCCCACCTTGCCCATCTGGTAAATCAACAGCCACGGGCGGCGAGCGAGCCCGAAGGCCAGGAGGCCGCGCAGATGTCGCCATCTGGCTAAGACCTGCCCCGCGCCGCACGCCTGCTCCGTTCGTCCGCTGATGCCCTGCATTATCGTCCCTAGAGGGTTTCACGGCCTCCAAGGTTACGTGCGGTGATCAGAGTTCGACCCGCGGCTTCACCGCTGCCGCCCGGTGTGCCGGGCGGCTTCTCCGGGCTGG
>JAJXTA010000048.1 GCA_021784265.1 bacterium
GGGGGAGGCCATTGGCATCCATCCGCTCGTCTGCACGGCGTACAACGCCGACTTTGACGGCGACCAGATGGCGGTGCACGTCCCGCTGTCGGTCGAGGCGCAACTGGAGGCGCGCCTGTTCATGATGGCCCCCTTGAACATCTTCAGCCCGTCCAGTGGGCGCCCCATCATGACTCCCACCCAGGATATCACGCTGGGCTGCTATTACCTCACCGCCGCCCCGCGCGAGACCACGGCGGAGAGCAAGCGCCGCGCGCGGATTTTCGGGTCCAAGAGCGAGGTGATCTTCGCCCACATGGATGGGGCGGTGCACACCCACGAGCGGGTGACGTTGGCCAACCCGGATGTGGGCAAACCGACGGTCTTCGGTGCCGCCGACAAGCGGGTGATCGAGACCACCGTTGGCCGGGTGATCTTCAGCGAGGTCTGGCCGGAAGAGCTGGGCTTCCCCAACAAGGTGGTGGGCAAACAGCAACTGGGCGATCTGATCTGGAATTGCTACAAGTTCTGCGGCCACGAGAAGACGATCAACGCCCTGGACCGGCTCAAGGAACTGGGCTTCCGTGAAGCCACCCGGGCCGGTGTCTCGATCGGGATCGACGACATGATCATCCCCAAGGAGAAGACCCAGGAAATCGAGAACGCCCAGAAGCAGATCGCCGAAGTGGAGAAGCAATACCGCCGGGGGATCATCACCCCGGGGGAGCGTTACAACAAAGTGGTGGACATCTGGACGCACTGCACCGACCAGATCTCCAACGTGATGCTCAAGACCCTCGAGCAGAACCAAGGCAAGCGGGAATACAACCCCGTCTGGCTCATGGTCGATTCGGGCGCGCGCGGCAACAAGGCCCAGGTGCGGCAGTTGGCCGGAGTGCGCGGCCTCATGGCCAAGCCGTCCGGCGACATCATCGAGAAACCGATTCTCTCCAATTTCCGCGAGGGTCTCACCGTGCTGGAGTACTTCATTTCGACGCACGGCGCCCGCAAGGGGTTGGCCGACACCGCCCTCAAAACCGCGGATTCGGGCTACATGACGCGCAAACTGGTGGACGTGTCCCAAGACGTGATTGTGCGCGAGGACGACTGCGGCACCTCCAACGGCATTTGGGTGCAGACGATCTACGAGGGCGAGGACGAGGTGGTCAAGCTCAGCGAGCGGATCATCGGCCGGCTGGCCTGTGACGATGTGATCGATCCGCGCGATGCCAAGCGCAAGCTGGTCAAGGCCAATGAGCTGATCGACGAGGTCAAGGCCAAAGAAGTCGAAAAGGCCGGCATCGAGAAGGTCCGGATCCGTTCCGTCCTGACCTGCGAGAGCAAGCAGGGGATCTGCGCGGCCTGTTACGGGCGCAATTTGGCGACCGGCAACATGGTCAAGCTGGGCGAGGCGGTGGGGATCATCGCCGCCCAATCCATCGGGGAGCCGGGCACCCAGTTGACGATGCGGACCTTCCACATCGGCGGCACCGCCTCCCAGGTGTTTAAGCAGCCCCAGATCAAAGCCAAGTTCGACGGCGCGGTCCGCTTCAACGACCTGCGCCTGGTCGAGCTGGAGGACGGCAACCATATCGTGTTGAACAAGAATGGCTCCGTTTCCATTCTGGCCGAGGATGGCCGGGAGCTGGAGAACCACACCGTGGTCATCGGGGCGGTGATCTCCGTGCGGGACGGGGGCCGGGTCAAGCGGGGGGAGACGTTCGTCCAGTGGGACCCGTACAACGTGCCGATTCTCTCGGAAAAGGCGGGGCGGGTGCAATTCGTGGATATCATCGAAGGGGTGACGATGAAGCAGGAAGTCGATGAAACCACGGGGCAAGAGGCCATGGTCATCATCGAGCACAAGGAAGACCTCCATCCCCAGATCGTCATCCGGGACGAGAAGGGGGAGCCGTCGGCCAGCTATCCTATCCCGGCCGGGGCCCACATTGTCGTGGGCGAGCAAGACAAGATCGTGGCCGGGACGTTGATGGCCAAGACCCCGCGCAAGACCTCCAAAACCAAGGACATCACCGGCGGTCTCCCGCGGGGGGCCGAGTTGTTCGAGGCGCGGCGGCCCAAGGATGCGGCGGAGATCTCGAAGATCGATGGGGTGGTGGACTTTGGCCCGAGCGTGCGGGGCAAGCGGTGCATTTTGATCCGCGACCCGCAATCCGGGGTCCAGGAGGAACACCTCATCCCGATTGGCAAACACGTCATCGTCTTCAAGGGCGACTTCGTGAAGAAGGGCCAGCAGTTGACCGAAGGTCCGGTGGTGCCGCACGAGATTCTGGACGTGTGCGGCCCGCAGGAGTTGCAGGAGCACCTCGTCAATGAGGTCCAGGAGGTGTACCGCCTCCAGGGCGTGACCATCAACGACAAGCACATCGAGATCATCGTCCGCCAGATGCTCCGCAAAGTGCGCATCACCGAGCCGGGGGATACCACCTTCCTCTGGGGCGAGCACGTGGACAAGATCGCCTTCGAAGAAGAGAACGGGCGGGTGGAGAAGATGGGGGGCAAGCCGGCGGAGGCCCAGCCCGTGCTGCTGGGGATCACCAAAGCCTCGCTGGAGACGGAGAGCTTCCTGAGCGCGGCCTCCTTCCAGGACACCACGCGCGTCCTCACGGAGGCGGCCACGATGGGCAAGGTGGACTACTTGCGCGGGTTCAAGGAAAACGTGATCATGGGTCATATCATCCCGGCGGGGACCGGCTTCCCGCGCCACCGGAATGTCCAACTCAAGCCCCTGGTCGAGGTGGCCGAGGACGTGGCCGAAGAACCCGAGGCGACGCCGGTCCAGGAGCCGTTGGCCGGGTAGGCCCGCGGCGAGACCGAAATTTTTTCAAATACTTGTTGCCATCCCGAAGTCAACTGGTAACATCCGCACTCCGTTTTTGCCCTCGGGCACGGTGTCGCACCGCGCGGCGGGCGGGAACGGATAAACATTAATGCCGACAATTAACCAGCTCATCCGCCGGGGACGCCGGAAACTGCGCTACAAGTCGAAGTCGCCGGCCTTGCAAGGGGCGCCGTTTCGCCGGGGCGTTTGCCTGCAGGTGATGACTCGTACGCCCAAGAAGCCCAACTCAGCCATGCGCAAGGTGGCGAAAGTGCGGCTAACTAACGGCTACGAGGTCATTGCCTACATCCCGGATGAGGGCCATAACCTCCAGGAACACTCCATCGTCCTGGTCCGCGGCGGGCGGGTGAAGGACCTGCCCGGGGTGCGGTACCATTTGGTGCGGGGGACACTGGATGCGGCGGGGGTGGAGAAGCGGCGGGTGAGTCGGTCGAAGTACGGGGTGAAGCGGCCCAAGGCGGGCAAGGCCCCGGCTGCGGCCGCCCCGGCGGCCGGGAGTTGAGTTTATGTCGCGACGTCGTCAAGCCATCAAGCGGCCGTTGACCACGGACCCGAAGTACCACTCGACTTTGGTCTCGCGGCTGGTGAACATCGTCATGCGCTGGGGGGAGAAGAGCGTGGCCCAGCGGATCGTCTATGGAGCCTTCGAGCAGCTCACGGCCAAGAACCCGGCCGCGAACCCGCTGGAGATCCTCCAACGGGCGGTGGACAACGCCAAGCCGCGGCTGGAGGTCAAGCCGCGGCGGGTGGGGGGCGCCACCTACCAGGTCCCGCTAGAAGTGCCGGGCGATCGCCAGGTCTCGTTGGCGATGCGCTGGCTGGTGGATTTTGCCGACGCGCGCAAGGGTGTGCCCATGCGCGAGGCGTTGGCGGCGGAGATCCTCGATGCCTATCAAGGCCAGGGCAATGCCATCCGCAAACGGGATGACGTGCATAAGATGGCCCAAGCCAATAAAGCCTTCGCCCATTTTCGCTGGTAGCAACTTAACCGAGTAGGTCGCCCCGAGGGCCCTGGCAGTTTCGGGGCGTTTTTATTCTCTGATGATCAGATGGAAGCTGTGATGGACATGAAGCAGACCGTGAACGCGCCCCAGCGGCGCTTCACGATGGAGCATACGCGCAATATCGGGATCGCCGCGCACATCGACGCCGGTAAAACGACGACCACCGAGCGCATCCTCTTTTATACCGGCCTGATCCACCGCATGGGGGATGTGGACGACGGCAACACCGTCACCGACTGGATGGAACAAGAGCGGGAGCGAGGGATTACGATCACCTCCGCCGCCACGACCTGTTACTGGACCCAGAAGGAAGAGGGGTTGACCAAGCTGTTCGCGGGCATCCCGCACCGGGTTAACATCATCGACACCCCGGGCCACGTCGATTTCACGGCCGAAGTGGAGCGCTCAATGCGGGTCCTGGACGGAGCGGTGGCGGTCTTTTGCGGCGTGGCGGGCGTCCAGCCCCAGTCCGAGACCGTCTGGCGCCAAGCCACCAAATACAAAGTTCCCCGCATCGCCTTTGTCAACAAGATGGACCGGGTGGGGGCGAATTTCGAACAAGCGGTGGCGGAAATGCGCAAGAAGCTCGGCGCTTATGCCTACCCGGTCGCCATTCCGGTCGGGCGGGAAGATCAGCTTCGCGGCATCATCGACGTCATCAATCAACGCGCGATCCTTTACGACGAACAGGACGAAGCCGGGATGCGCTACACCATCAGCGAGATCCCCGAGGAATACCGCGACGCGGCGGCGATGGCGCTGACCGAGTTGACCGACGCCGTCTCGAATAAGGACGATGAGATTGCCGAGTTGGTCATCGAGGACAAGCCGGTAACGGCGGAACAGCTCAAGGCCGCCATTCGCCGGTTGACTATCCGGTTGGAGTTTGTCCCGGTCCTTTGCGGGTCCGCGTTCAAGAAGCGGGCGGTGCAAATGCTGGTCGATGCGGTGGTCGATTATCTGCCTTCGCCGCTGGACATCCCCCCTGCCGTCGGGCAGGACCCGGCGCAAGCGGACAAGCCCATCGAAGTGCGGGCGAACGACCAGGCCAATTTCTGTTCCCTGGCGTTCAAGCTTTGGAGCGACCCGTTTGTGGGCAAGTTGGTCTTCTTCCGCGTCTATAGCGGCCAACTCAAGAAGGGGGACGTGATTTACAATCCCCGCACGCGCCGCCGGGATCGGGTGAGCCGGGTCATGATGATGCAGGCGGACAAGCGGATCGAAGTCGAGACGGTCTATTCCGGCGACATCGCCGCCTTGGTGGGCTTGCGCAACATCACCACCGGCGACACCCTGTGCGAAGAGGATGCCCCGGTGCTATTGGAACCGCCGACCTTCCCCGAGCCGGTCTTGTCGATGGCGGTGGAGCCCAAGACCAAGGCGGATCGCGAGCGCCTCAGCGAAGGGTTGCAGCGTCTGGCGGAAGAAGACCCGACCTTCCGCATGTTCACCGACGAGGAGACCGGGCAATTGATCATTGCCGGGATGGGCGAACTGCATCTGGAGATCATCCGGGATCGGCTCTTCCGCGAATACAAGGTTGAAGCCAGCGCTGGCGCCCCGCAGATCGCCTACCGCGAAACGGTGACGAAGAACGCCGAAGGGGAAGGTAAGTTCATTCGGCAGTCCGGCGGGCGCGGGCAGTACGGGCATGTGCTGGTCACCTTGGCCCCGAACGAGCGGGGTAAAGGCGTGGAAATCGACAACCAAATCGTCGGGGGGGTCATTCCTAAGGAATATATCCCGGCCGCGATTGACGGAGTTGAAGAAGCGGTGGCGGGCGGGGTGTTGGCGGGCTACCCGATGGTGGACTTGAAGGTGGCCATTGTGGATGGGAGTTACCACGAGGTGGACTCAAGCGAGCTGGCCTTCAAGATGGCGGGTATTTTTGCCCTCAAGGAGGCGGTACGCAAGGCGGCCCCGATCTTGTTGGAGCCCATCATGAAGGTCGAATGCACCACCCCGGAGGAGTATCAGGGCGATTTGCTCGGGGACCTGAACCGACGGCGTGGTAAGATCGTGAGCATCGAGGTCAAGAACAACGCCACCAGCCTGCACGCGCATGTGCCGCTGGCCGAGATGTTCGGTTACGCCACCGCCATCCGTTCCCTTTCCAAGGGCCGGGCCGCCTACTCGATGGAACCGTTCAGCTTCGAGCCGGTGCCCAACAACATCGTGACCGCGATCTTGGACGCGGCCAAACCCAAACCGGCTCGCACTTAACCCCTGACGCCTCGCTCTCTGTATGGCAGGACAACGCATTCGCATTCGGCTCAAGGCCTACGACCACCGTGTCATCGACCAATCGGTGCGCGACATCGTCGAGACCGTCAAACGGACGGGGGCGATGGTCGCCGGGCCGATTCCCCTGCCGACTCGGACGGAGCGCTTCACCGTGCACCGCTCCCCTCACGCGGACAAGAAGTCGATGGAGACGTTCGAACAACGGACGCATAAGCGGTTGTTGGACATCCTGGATCCAACCGCCAAAACGGTAGATGAGCTGAAGAAGCTCAACCTGCCGGCGGGGGTGGACATCACCATCAAGATTTGAGTTATGTTAGGCTTGCTTGGCAAGAAACTGGGACAGACGCGCGTCTATGACGGGGCGGGCTGTTTGGTCTGCGTGACGGTGGTTCAGGCCGGGCCGAACCGGGTCGTGCAGTGCAAGACCACGGCGACCGACGGCTACAACGCGGTGCAACTGGGGTTTGATGACCAGAAGCCGCAACGGCTCACCAAGCCGCAGGTGGGCCATCTGACCCGCCACCAGGCGGCCCCCGTCAAACGGTTATGCGAGTTTCGGGATTTCTCGGCGTCGGTGAAGCCGGGCGATGTCGTGGGGCCGAGCTTGTTTCGGGTGGGCGACTTCGTCGATGCCATCGGGGTGACCAAGGGGCGCGGGTTCGAGGGGGTGGTGAAGCGCCACCACTTCCGCGGTGGTGACATCACCCACGGAGCCAAGGGCTGGCACCGGCGCTCGGGCGCCATCGGCCAGCGCCTGTTTCCTGGCACCGTTATGCGCGGTATGCGTATGCCCGGCCACATGGGCCAAGTGCGCCGCACGGTGCAGAACCTCGAGGTCTTGGAGGTGCGGCCCGCGGAGAACGTGCTGTTGATCAAAGGGGCGATCCCGGGGGCCAGCGGCGACTACGTGATTATCCGGGAAGCCAAGAAGTATCCGCGGGCGGCCGTGGAAGCGGCCCAGCAAGCGGCGGCGGAGGTGAAAGCCAAAGCCGCAGCCAAGCCCGCCGCCAAGAGCGCCGCCAAGCCGGCCAAATAAGGACCGCCCACCATGAAACTCGCGGTAAAAGATTTGCAGGGGAACAACGCCGGGGAGCTGGAGCTCACCATGCCCCTGATTGAAAACCGAAAGGGAACCCAGGCGGTCCACGATGTCGTGGTCGCCTACCGGGCTAACCAGCGGCGGGGAACGGCTTGCACCAAGACCATGGGCGAAGTGGCCGGAACCGGCAAGAAGCCCTGGCGCCAGAAGGGCACCGGTCGCGCCCGCGCCGGTTCGTTCCAGTCGCCGCTGTGGCGTGGGGGCGGGGTGGTGTTCGGCCCGAAGCCGCGCGATTTCGGGCTGCGGGTGTCGCGGGCGACCAAGACCTTGGCTCTGCGTAAAGCCCTGAGCGAGCGCCTGCGGGCCGGGGACGTGCTGGTGGTAGAGGAGCTCAAACTGCCGTCGCCCAAGACCCGGGAGTTCGCCGCCATCCTGGCCGCCCTCCAACTTCACGGCAGCACCTTGGTGGTGCATGCCGGGCTGGATCAAAACCTGCGGCTGGCTTCGCGCAACGTGGCTGGGGTCGAGTTGGTGGGGAGTGAATCGCTCAACACCTACCAGGTATTGCGGTATGATAAACTGCTCTTCACCCGCGCGGCCCTGGCGCAGGTCGAAGCCCGCGTAAAGTGATATGACCCCTTTCGACATCATCAAGACGGCCCGCCTCACCGAAAAGGGTACGGTGCAGAGCGCAGAGCGGAACCAGTACACCGTGGTGGCGGATCGACGGGCCAACAAGACCCAAATCCGCCAAGCGGTTCAGGAACTCTTCAAGGTCAAAGTGATCGCGGTGCATACGATGAATGTGCGCGGCAAACTACGGCGGCAGCGCACGGCTCATGCCGGCAAAGCCTCGGATTGGAAGAAGGCCCTGGTGACGCTCAAAGCCGGGGACAAGATTGTGTTGACCTAACCCGGGAGCGGCTATGCCTGTTAAATCCTTTCGTCCCCTCACCCCTTCGACCCGCTATATCACGATCGCGAGCTTCGAGGAGATCACCAAGCATCGCCCGGAAAAGCGCTTGGTCTCGATCCGCAAGAAAACCGGGGGCCGCAACTGTTACGGCCGGGTGACCAGCCGTGGGATTGGGGGCGGTCACAAGCAGAAGCTGCGGTTGGTGGATTTTAAGCGCGAGCGGCATGGGATCGAGGCGGTGGTCAAAGCCATCGAATACGATCCGCGGCGGAGCGCCCGGCTGGCCTTGATCGAGTACAAGGACGGCGAGAAGCGCTATATCCTGGCGCCGGCCGGACTGAAAGTCGGCGGCAAGGTGATGAGCGGTCCCACCGCCCCGCCCGAGGTGGGGAACAGCCTGCCCTTGAAGGTGGTGCCCATCGGGCTGCCCCTGCACAACCTCGAACTGACCCGGGGGCGGGGGGCGCAACTGGTCCGCACGGCCGGGGGGGGGGCCACCCTGATGTCGCGCGACGGCGGCTATGCCCTGATTCGGCTCCCCTCCGGGGAGATCCGCAAGATCAGCGACGAGTGTTATGCCACCATCGGGCAGGTGGGCAATGCCGAGCATGAGAACGTGATCTTGGGCAAGGCCGGGCGCGCTCGCCATCGGGGCATCCGCCCGTTGAGTCGTGGCGTGGCCAAGAATCCGGTGGACCATCCGATGGGCGGGGGCGCCGGCAAGACCTCCGGGGGTGGGCATCCGGTCACTCCGTGGGGTGTGATCACCAAGGGGTACAAGACGCGCTCGCGGCGGAAGTATTCCAATCGCTTCATCGTCCTGCGCCGCAACGGGCGGCCGATGAAACTCAGCTAGCTGACCTATGGGACGCTCGATCAAGAAGGGTCCGTTTGTGGACCAACACCTGCTGGAGAAAATCCTCAAGGCCAAGGATGCCAAGTCTAAGGTCCCGATCAAGACGTGGTCGCGCCGGTCGATGATCACCCCCGATTTCGTGGGCTTGACCTTTAACGTGCATAACGGCAAGATCTTCAACCCGGTCTTCGTCACCGAGAACATGGTGGGCCACCGGCTGGGCGAGTTTTCGCTGACCCGCACCTTCAAGAAGCACGGGGCCCACACGGCGAAGGCGGAAGCCAAGTAGCGCTATGGAAGTTCAAGCCATCACCCGTAACGTCCGCATGTCGCCGCAGAAGATGCGCGAGGTGGTGCGGCAGATTCAGGGGTTGCCGGTGGAACAAGCGGTGGCGGTGCTGAAGGTGGTGCCGCGGAAGTCCGCCCGGGTCGTGGTCAAGACGCTGCAGAGCGCCTTGGCCAACGCGGAGAACAACAAGCAGCTCAAGGCCGCCGACCTCCGCGTCAAAGAGGCGGTGACCGGGCGGGCGTTGATCCTGCGGCGTTTTACCCCCAAAGCGCGCGGTTCGGCCGGGCCCGTGCTCAAGCGGAACTGCCACGTCAGAATTGTGCTCTCGGACGAGTAAACGTATGGGACAAAAAACTAATCCCGTTGGCCTGCGCGTCGCCGTCAACAAGGACTGGCTCTCCAAATGGTATTCCGAGAAGAAGGAGTTCGGCCGGCTGCTCACCGAGGATGAGCGGATTCGCGGCATCTTGAAGAAGAAACTCGAATCGGCCTCGGTGCCCAAGATCCAGATCGAGCGCGCCGCCAACCGCTGTCGCATCACGATCTTCACCGCCCGTCCCGGGGTGGTGATCGGCCGGAAAGGCGCGGAGATCGACAAGCTCAAGGAAGAACTGAGCCGGATGACCGGCAAAGAGATTTACGTGGATATTCAGGAGATCAAGACCCCGGAGCTTGACGCCCAACTGGTGGCCGAGAATGTCGCCCTGCAACTGGAGCGGCGCATCTCTTTCCGCCGGGCCATGAAGAAGGCGGTCCAGACGGCGATGGACT
>JAJXTA010000049.1 GCA_021784265.1 bacterium
GCGATGGCGGGAGTATTCGAGCAAGGCGCTGGCGCCATCTTCGGCGACGAGAACGCGGTAGCCGTGGTGCGTGAGAATCCTTTGGAGGCTGAGGCGCAGGTTCGGTTCGTCGTCCACCACCAGCACCAATTCGCCGTGGCCGCGGACTGGGGTGGCGGCTGGGGTGGCCGCCGGGCACGGGGCGCCGTTGGGGGTGGCGGGTAGGTAAATGGCAAAGGTAGAACCTTTGCCCAGCAGGCTTTGGACGCTCACGAACCCGGCGTGGTTGCGGACGATGCCTTGCACCGTGGAGAGGCCCAGGCCGGTCCCTTTGCCGGGCTCTTTGGTGGTGAAGAAAGGGTCGAAGATCTTGGTCAGGATGTCCGGCGCAATCCCTTGGCCGGTGTCGGTGACTTGCAGGAGGACGTGGGGCCCGGGTTTGGCGCCGGGATGGCGGGCCGCGACACGCTCCTCGAGGGCGAGGTTGCGGGCGGCGATCGTGAGCACGCCTTCCCCAGCCATGGCGTCGCGGGCGTTGACGCAGAGATTGAGCAGGACTTGGTGGAGCTGGGTATCATCGCCCAGGACCGGCCAGAGGTCGGGCGCGATCTCTTCGTGGAGGTCGATGAGGGCCGGGAAGGTCTCGCGGAGCATCCGGGTGAGGCCCTGGATCACATCCCGGAGCTGCACCGAGCTGCGCCGGGTCTCCCGCCCACGCCCGAGGATGAGGAGCTGGCGGACGATGTCGGCGCCGCGCTGGGCGCTTTGTTCGATGGTGGTCAGCAGTTCGGCGGCTTCCTCGGGTGGCAGGGAGGAACGGAGCATCGGCGCCGCCAGGACAATCGGGGCGAGGATGTTATTGAGGTCATGGGCCACGCCGCTGGCCAAGGTGCCGATGGCCTCGAGGCGCTGGGAGCGGAGGAACTGGGTTTCGAGCCGCTTCTTTTCCGTGATATCGGTGCTGATAATGAGGGTGGACTTCGGCTGGCCGGCGGTGTCGCGCGCGAGGGTCCACCGGCTGCTCAGGGCCACCGCCTCCCCGTTCTTGGCCGCCAAACAGAGTTCTCCATCCCAGGCCCCGGTTTCCCGCACCAGCTTCTGCGCCGCCAGCAACTCGGCGGCCTGCGGAGGAAAGAGGTCGCTCACGGCGCGCCCGAGAGCCTCCCCGGTGGTCCACCCAAACAGGTGTTCGGCGCCTTTGTTGAAGTACAAGATCCGGTCGGCCAAGTCGCACACCATGATGGCGTCACGGCCCTGGTCCAGGAGGTGGAGCAGCTCGGAAATCCGCTCTTCGGCCTGGCGGCGCTCGGTGACGTCGTTGATGAGCACCAAGCGCCCCGGATGGCCGTCAAAGCGCAGGTCGAAGGTGGTGACCTGGGCGTGGAGGAGGGCGCCGTCCTTCTTGCGGTGCCGCCAGGGGCCCGAGTTGCGGACCGGGCCGGTGTTGGTCTGGACGGCCTCCAGGAGCGCGGGCATGGCCTCGGGCAGGTGGAGGTCCATGAGGCTGAGGTCGAGGAATTCTTGGCGAGGGTAGCCGTAATGCTCGACGGCGGCCTGGTTCACCGCCAGAAAGCGGAGGGTCTCGCGGTCATAGACCCACATCGGCTGGGGGTTGCTCTCGAAGAGCATGCGGTAGCGCTCCTCGCTGTGGCGGAGGGTCTCCATCGCATGGGCCCGCTCCAGGGCGTAGCGGACGGCCCGTTCGAGCAAGGCGGCGGTGAGTTGGGACTTTTCGAGGTAATCCGCGGCGCCGGCGCGCATCGCCTCGAGGTCCACCTCCTGATCGCCCTGGCCGGTGAGCATGATGATGGGCGCCTTGCAGCCTTGGGCCACGGCTTGGCGCAGCAGGTCGATGCCGAAGCGTTCCCCGAGACGGTAATCGACCAGATAAACGGCATGGCGGGCCTCCAGGATGGCGGCCAAGCCGGCCTCGAACGCCCCCACCCACTCCAACTCGAAGCGCCCGTTGCGGGCCTCGGCCAGCAGGGCGCGGGTGATGACGAATTCGTCCTCGTCGTCATCCACCAGCAGCACGCGCACTGGGGCCGCCGCCTGCATTTCAGTGGTCGTGGCCGTTGGCGGGCAACTCGACGATCTCGAACCAGTATTTGGCCAGGGCCTTGACGATCTCGACCAGCGACTCGAAGGTGACCGGTTTGACGATGAACGAGTTTACGCCCAGCCGGTAGCTGCGCAGGATGTCCTCCTCCGCCTTCGAGGTGGTGAGGACCACAATGGGGATATGGCGCAGTTGCGGATCGGCCTTGATCTCGCGGAGGGCCTCGCGCCCATCTTTGCGGGGCATGTTCAGGTCCAGGAGGATCAGCCCGGGCAACGGGCTCTGGGCCAACGCCTGGTACTGCCCGCGCCGGCACAGGTAGTCCATGAGCTCCTCGCCGTCTTCGGCGCAGTCCAAGCGGTTGGCCAGGCGGCACTCGGCCAGCGCCGCGCGGGTCAGCATCCGATCATCCTCGTCGTCATCGGCCAGAATGATCGTGATCGGTTTGGGCTGGTGATTGTCTTCGCTCATTGGGGGGGCGGTGACTTCGGTTGATGGACGGGGAGGCGCACGGTGAAGGTGGCGCCGGTGCCGGGGACTCCGTGGGCGAAGATCTGGCCGCCATGTCGTTCGGCGATACGGCGGCAGATGGCCAGGCCCACACCGGAGCCCTCGTACTGGCCCCGACCATGCAAGCGCTGAAAGACGCGAAAGATCCGTTCGGCGTACTTGTCTTCGAACCCGATCCCGTTGTCTTGGACGACGAGCTGGCAGAACTCCCGGCCGGGCTCGCCTTCGGTCTCCAGGAGACCGGCCCGGAGGGTAACCACCGGGGGTACGTCGGGGCGGCGGAACTTGAGGGCGTTGCCGATCAGGTTCTGGATGAGTTGGCGCATCTGCACGGCGTCGGCGTCGAGGGTAGGCAGGTCGTGGAGTTCGACCCGCCCGCCGACCTGCTCCAGGCGCGCTTCGAGGTCGGCGAGGACCTCACGGGCCACCTGGTCGAGGTTCACGGGCACGAACGGCTGGGCGCGGGTATCGACGCGGGCGAAGGCGAGCAGATCGTTGATCAGGGTCTGCATGCGCACGGCCGCCTTGAGCATGCGGTCCAAGTAATCGCTCCCCTCGGGCCCGAGGCTGGGGCCGCAGCGGGCCTGCAGCCGGTTGCCAAACACGGCCACTTTCCGGAGTGGCTCCTGCAAATCGTGCGAGGCCACATAGGCGAAATCTTGCAGCTCGCGGTTGCTACGCTCCAGTTGGGCGGCGAACTCGCGGAGCTTGGCCTCGGCCCGTTTCCGTTCGGTGATGTCGGTGAAAATGCCCAGCAGCCCCAGCGGGGCGCCGTCCTGCCCGACCACGGGGACCTTGACCACTTCGACAATCCGCTCCACCCCCAAGGCGATGTTGCGTTCCTCGAGGACCTCGGGGTGACCCAGGCCCATGACCCGCTGATCGTCGGCGCGGTACTTCTCCGCCAGCTCCCGCGGGAACAGGTCAAAATCGGTCTGGCCCAAGATTTGTGCCGCCGGCACGCCCAGCTCGCGGGCAAAGGCCGTGTTCACCGAGACGAAGACGGAGTGGGTATCCTTGAAGAAGACGCTGTGCGGCAGCGATTCGACCAAGGTGCGGTAAAGCTCGGCACTCTGTGGGTGTCCCTGGGGGACTGCCTCGGGTGAGGTGATTTCCTGGCTGCAACGCAGCACCGCCCGGGTGTTGCCCGCCTCGTCCAACAGCGGTGTGCGGGTGGTGCTCAACCAGCGCGGGCGATCGGCGAGGTCCAGGCCATACTCCTGGGCGGCCACGGGGGGTTGCCGGCGGCGGAGCGCGGCTTGGTCGCTGGCGCCATATTGCCGGGCCAAGGCGGGGGGCAGAAAGTCGGCGTCGGTCCGGCCCACGACCGCGGCGGGCGTCGCGGCGCCCAGAAACCGGGTGTGGGCCTGGTTGCTGAAGAGGAAGCGGCCTTGGGGGTCCTGAACGGAGATCAGGAACGGGAGCTGGTCGAGCAGACCGCGCAGGAACTCCGCCTCCGCCGGAGGAGGGACGGCGGCTGCCGAGGGTGCATCACAGGTCTCCGAAGCAGTCATAAAGTGAAGGCCGTGGGGGCGTGCGTGCGGGCACGGTCCAACAACGGCTCCGGGGAGGGTTATCGGACGTTAGGGGAGAAACTTAAGGGCAGATTTCGGGACGGTGCGGTTAGGGTTAAGTGAGATTATAGAGCGGGGTTGGGCCGGAGGCGGTTGGGGCGGGTGGCTGTGGTTGGGTCTGTTGGCGGCGAATGGCGGGAACCTGCTATCGTTACCAAAGCCGCCCTACCGCCCCATTGAGCACCCACCCAACGCGCCCCCTTGTCGCCCGGCTTGAACCGCCCGCCGACTCCGGGCTAGAGTGCCACGATGGCAGCACGCTTAGCCACCACCCCTGGCCGCGGATGAGCGCGGTGGAACTGACCCAGGACCTGCTGGCCCGCATCGCGGGTTGGGAGGTGGTCAAGCAGGCCCGCGAGCTGGTCGCCACCGGACGGGTCGAGGCCGCGGAGTGGTCGCCGCCGCTGTTGCGCGGAGTGGTCCGGGAGGGAGGCACGAGCCTGCGGGCGGGCTTGCAGATTCGGAGTGTGGTCGATGTCGAGAACCTCTGCACGTGTCGGCAGGCGCGGGCGTGGGGCACGATGTGCGCCCACTCCGTGGCGGTGGGGCTGCACTACTTGCGGCGGCAGGCGCCGTCACCGCCGGGCGCCCGAGGGCCGGAGGTCGGAACCGGGGTGGGCGCTGGCGGGGCCGCTCCAGCCCAGGGTACGCGAGCCGGGGCCGTAAGCCCACCGCCCATCCGAGGGCTCCGGCGGGCCGCCGATGACGCCCCGGGTGAGCCGGTGGAGCTGGCGGTGATCTTTCCTCCCAACTTGGTTCAGGCCATTGGGCGTGGCAAGGTCATGCTGGTCTTTGAGGCCATTCGTCCATCCGGTCGCGGTCCCTTGAACACCTTGCCGCGCTCCACGGCTTGGCGGCTGGGTCCGGAGGACGCGGCGCTGGTGGAAGCGCTGGGCCAGCTCACGGGCGACGAGGCGCCGGCCATGGCCCTGTTGTCGGTGGCCGACGTGGTGCGTCTGCTGCGCTCGTTGATCGGGCACAGCCGCCTCACTTTGGGCAAAGGAGAGTCGCTGACCGTGGGCGGCGCCCCGTGGGGGGCAAAGGTGCGCGCCACGTTGGAGGCCTCGGGTGAGATTCTGCTGGAGTGGGCCGGGGCGTCGGCGCCCGCGACGCTGAGCGGGGCCGAGGAAACCTGGGTGTTCACCGGGACCAACTTTCGACCGCTGGGTTTGCCCGTGAGTTGTCGCGAACTCTGGCGCCAGCCGGTGCGCCTCGCCCGCGAGCGCGTGCCGCCATTCCTGTTGACAGACTGGCCACAGCTCGAGGCGGCGGCGGAGGTTACGGCCAATTTCCGCCTCGAGGCATTTCAACTGGAGCAGCAAGCGCCGCGTCTCCGGCTGCACTTGACCGGTGGCTTGGCCCACCTGCAGGGCACGCTCGAATGCGTCTATGGCGATCGGGTGCTGCCGCCCGGGCAACAGGCCGGCGCGGCGGTCTGGTTACCCGATCCAGGTTCACCCACGCGTTATTGCACCCGTCATCTGCCGGCTGAATTGGCCGCCCAGGCGCGGCTGCGGGCCGCGGGATTCACGGGGCCGCACGCGCAGGGGCAGTACCAACTGGCGGGGGAGCGCCTCGTGTTGGACTTCTTCGCGCGGGAATTTCCCCGCCTCCAGCGCGAGTGGGAGGTCCGTCTCGAAGAGCGGCTGGAGCGCAGCACGGCCAAGAACCTCGAGCGGGTCGAACTCCAGTTCCGAGTGGTTCCCTCAGGGGAACAATGGTTCGATCTGGAGGTCGCGTACACGTCGGCGAGCGGCGAGCGGTTGGCGCCGGCGGAGATTCAACGGCTGTTGCGGGCCGGCGAGACCGCCGTGCGTCTGCGCAATGGGCGCCGGGCGTTGGTCGATACCGGGGCCGTCGAGGAGTTGGAGCAGGTGTTGCTGGATTGCGATCCGCAGCAACGCGGGGGCGCCTACCGTCTGAACGCCGTGCATGCCGGTTATCTGGAAGCCACGCTGCGAGAGGGCGGGGTGGGGACGCTCCAAGCGCCGCCCGCGTGGCAGGCGCAACTGCGTCAGTTGCGCGGGGAAGCACCGCCGGTCCGCCCGGGCTTGGGCAGCTTGGACACGGTCCTGCGTCCCTACCAGAACGACGGGGTGGCGTGGCTCTGGGGGTTGCGGCAACAGGGGTTGGGGGGGATTCTCGCCGACGAGATGGGGCTGGGCAAGACGCTGCAAATCCTGGCCTACGTGGCGGCGGTGGTGGCCGACGCGAAGGCCGGCACGACGCCCCCGTGCGTGCCCAAGCCACCTGGGGCCGGCGCGGCGCGGCCGGTCATCCCCGCGCTGGTCGTGTGCCCGACCAGCCTGGTCTTCAACTGGGTGGCCGAGGCCAAACGCTTCACTCCCGGGCTGCGGGTGTTGGCCCTGGCCGGACCGGAGCGGGAAGCGCGGTTCGCGGACGCGCCGGCGAGCGACTTGGTGGTGACCAGCTATGCCTTGATCCGGCGGGACGCCGCCCACTACCGGGGCTGGGAGTTCGACACCGTGGTTCTGGACGAGGCGCAGCATATCAAAAACCGCGAAACCCAAAATGCCCAGGCCGTCAAGGGCATCGGGGGGCAGCATCGGTTTGTGCTCACCGGCACGCCGCTGGAGAACTCGGTCCTGGACCTGTGGTCCATCTTCGATTTCCTGATGCCGGGGTACCTGGGGTCGGCGGCAGAGTTCCGGGAACGGTACGAGCTGCCGCTGATGCGGGAGCGGGAGGCCTCGGTGCGGGCGCGGTTGGCGCGGCGGGTGCGGCCCTTCCTGCGCCGGCGCCTGAAGCAGGAGGTGGCGCCCGAACTGCCGGCCAGGCTCGAACAGGTCTCGTATTGTGAGTTGACCGACGACCAAGCCGCGGTCTATCGCCAGGTGCTGGAGGCCGGCCGCCGCGAAGTGCACGCGGCCGTGGACCAGCAGGGACTGGCTCGGAGTCGGCTGGTGGTGCTCACCGCGTTGCTGCGGCTGCGCCAAGTCTGTTGCGACCTGCGGTTGCTGGGCGCCGAAGCGGTGAACCCGGCCACCGCCTCGGCCAAGCTCGACCTGTTCCGGGAGCTGCTCCAGGAAGCTCTGGATGGCGGTCACCGGCTCCTGGTCTTCAGCCAATTCACCCGCATGCTGGCGATTCTGCGCGAGACCCTGGACGGCGAAGCTCTCCCGTACTGCTACCTCGACGGCGCGACCACGGATCGCGCGGGTGCCGTCGCTCGGTTCCAAGCCCAAGCGGACATCCCCGTCTTCCTCATCAGCCTGAAGGCCGGCGGCACCGGGCTCAACCTGACGGGGGCGGACACGGTGATCCATTTCGATCCGTGGTGGAATCCCGCCGTGGAGGCCCAGGCCACCGACCGCGCCCATCGGATCGGCCAGACGCGGACCGTGACCAGTTACAAACTCATCGCCCGGGGCACCGTCGAGGAGAAGATCTTGCGCCTCCAGGAACGGAAGCGGGAGCTGGTGGCCGCCGCGCTCGGCGGGGAGGAGTCCTGGACCGCCGCGCTGAGCTGGGAGGAGACGCAGGCCCTCTTTGCTGAAGATTGAAGTTGGGGGCGGGCCTGGCAGGGCCGGCAGCCTGGCTTGCTCCGCTCCGGCCCGTGTCGTCGAGCCGGCGGGAGGCTCCGGCCCGTGTCGTCGAGCCGGCGGGAGGCTCAGGCCCGGCGGCGGTCGTCGCGCAAGATGACGTGGGTGTGGGGATAGGGGATCTCGATGCCCTCCGCCGCGAAGCGTTTCTTGACGGCCTCGAGCAGCTCGGCCTTGAGGTCTCCGGCCACCGCGGAGTCGGCGCACCAGACTTCGAGGGTGAGGGCCACGCCCGAGGGGCCAAGCTGGCTCAGGGCGCAACCGCGGAACTCCTGGCTCTTGGGATGGCGCCGCGCCAGCTCGGTGAGGATGGCTCGGGCCTTGTCCAGGTCTGATTCATAGGAGATGTTGAAGGTGATCGAGCAGACCGCCCGCGGATCGCCCAGGCTCAAGTTGATGGTGGTCTGACTGGCCATGATGCTGTTGGGCACGACGATCCGGCGGTTGTCATCGGTCCGCAAGACCGTGTAGCCGAGGTTCAACCCTTCCACCACGCCGGTCTCCAGCCCGGCCGGCCCGGTCAACTGCATGCGGTCGCCCAACTTGAAGGGGCGATAGAGCAGCAGCGAGACGCCGGCGATGAGGTTGGCCAGCGTATTCTGGGCGGCCAACCCGACGATCACCGAGATGACGCTCACGCTGGCCAGCCAGGCCGTGCCCAGGTTCTTGAGGGCCGGCACCAGGTGGGCGTAGGAAACCAACGCGAACAAATACACCCCGATCCGCGCCAACTGCGCCAAAAACCGGACCGCCGTGCGATCCAGGACCCCGTGGGTGTCCCGTTGGAGGAGCCGGTGCACGGCCCCCTGAATCGCCCGCCCAACCAACCACGCGACACAAGTAAAGATGCCGGCGTAGAAGAGCGCGCCCCAGAGGGTCTGGGGGTCGGTAAACCTCCCGCTCAGGATCTCATCGACAAGCTTCATGGCGCGTGGGCGTCGGCGGTCATCAGGCTGCGAACCGTAGCGCGCTTGGCGTCGGGGCGGAGCACATCACCGCCTCGATCAAATCTCGCCCGGCCCCGAGCCCGACCCGCCCGATTCTCTCCATCCCGCGGTGGGCATCAATGAGAAAGCGACCACCTGCGGCCAACCGGATTGCGGGCGGGGTCCGCGCCCGCCCCGTGCCCCGGTCGGTTCCCCTGATCCTCGGTTGCCGCTCTCTCACGTTCGCGGCTCCCTCCACAGCGGCGCGGGTGGCCTCCGGCGCGCGGGTTGGCCAGAGGCCGCCCAGGCGCATCCCGGTGGGAAGGGCGGTGCGGATGGAGGGGAGGAAGCGCAGAGGAGCCCGGGCTTTCGCACCCTCAACGCGAGCCAGGTGCGGCCACCACGGTGGGCTTGCCGGTGGGCACGGGCCGGAGTTGGAAGGTGCCGTGGTCGTACTTCGAGCGGTACGTCGAGACGAGATTGGTCGTGGTGATCCGCCCCGCGTACCGGTACACGCCCCCGGCCCACCACCCCAGGTTGGCCTCGCCCTGAAAGCGGACGACGCCGTTTGTCGCTTGACCGCGGAGGGTCACGGTATAGCTGAACCGGAGGAGCCTCCAATACGTGGCCTTGTATTGGGCACGATAGCGGTCCGGGCTGAGTGGGGTCAACCGGCAGCGGAGCTTGCCGTGATGGCCGTCGGCGTCGCTGGACCAGGTGCCTTCCCATTGGGCGGCCAGGACCGGAGCGGGCGGGGAACCGGCCGGCGGGCCCGGTTCGGCACCGAGGGCCCCGCCGACCACCAGCAGGCACAGCAGGCGCGCGATCTTCACAGGCTCATTCCTGGGAGGGTTTGACCGGCGGGCGGCGGAGATATTCAGACGGAATTTCCTAGGAAACACCGACCCGATCGGGCTTTATCCGCGGATGGCCAAAGCCGAGTATCTCACCGCCCCGCGCGCCATGAGCGGGATGCCGCCCGGCGTGCCGTACATTATCGGCAACGAGGCGGCGGAGCGTTTCAGCTACTACGGGATGAACTCGATCCTGGTGGTCTTCATGACCTCCGGGTTACTGGCGCGCGGCGGGGTCCCGGCCCCGATGACCGAGACCCAGGCGGATTTCTGGTATCATGTCTTCGTCTGCGCGCTCTATTTCCTGCCGGTGTTGGGGGCGATCCTGGCGGACGCGGTGCTGGGGAAGTACCCGGTCATCCTGAGCCTCTCGGTGGTGTATTGTCTGGGGCACTTGGCGCTGGCGCTGGACCACACCCGGCTGGG
>JAJXTA010000050.1 GCA_021784265.1 bacterium
ATCTGCAAGACCAATCGCAGCAACAGCAGCAGCAGCAGCAGAACCAGGGCGCCAAACCACCTCAGCCCCCGGACCAGTCACCCCAGCCCCAACCCAAACCGGAGCAAGCCAACGGCGGCAACCAGAATCAGCCGACCCCGCCGCAGGACAAAGCCGGCGACCCAGCCCGCGGCGCCGCCGCGCAGCTCGGGCAAATGACGCCTGAACAGGCGCGCCAGCTCCTCGAGGCGGCCAAGGCGGAGGAAAAGCCCATGATCTTCGTGCAGCCTCGCGACGTCAACATCCCGCCCCGCAGCTTCAAGGATTGGTAGCCAGGCCGGCGCCCCTCCTTTTGCCAATTGCAGCCTAGTGTTGACCAAATAAGGGTGAGTGGGTCCCTCGGGGGACGAGGTATTCCTTCACCCCGGATGACGATCGTCAGAAGCCATCCTCATGCGGGTTGCGGCCCGGGCAGCCGGACCTCTGCCGGCGGTCCTGGGTGGGCCGGGCCCCGCGGGGGCGCCTCCACCGCTCTTGCCTAGCCCCGGCATGACCGCCCGGCGGATCAAACGCCTCACCCTCTGGGCGATTCCCGTCCTGGGGGCCGGCGTCTTCGCTCTGGACTTGGCGACCCCCCGCGGGGTGATCGGCTCGGCGTTTTACCTCGTTCCCCTGTTGCTCTCGGCGTGGGCGGCGAGGCGTTCGCTGCCCCTGGTGCTGGCGGCCGTGTTCTCGGGGTTGATGATCCTCGCGCGCCATTGGGCCCCCACTGGCACCGTTAATAGCGGTCTGGCCGACTGTAACGACGCCATCGGTCTCACCACGCTCTGGGTAGTGGCGGTCCTGTTGGCTCGCCACCACCGGACCGTCGAGCGCATGAACACCCTGGCCCGGGCGGTTGAGCAGAGCCCGGTTTCCATTCTGATCACCAGCCGCGACGGCCTCATCGAGCACGTCAACCCCAAGTTCACCACCGTCACGGGCTACAGCCCCGAGGAAGTCATCGGCTGCAAACCCAGCATCCTCAAATCGGGCGAACTCTCCCCCGCCGATTACGAGCACCTCTGGGCCACGATCACCGCGGGTCATGAATGGCAGGGCACCTTCCACAACCGCAAGAAGAACGGCGAGCTCTATTGGGAAGCGGCCTCGATTTCCCCGATCTTCAACGAAACGGGCGCGATTACTCATTTCGTCGCCCTGAAAGAGGATATCACCGAACGCAAACGCGTCGCCGATGCCCTGCATGAGAGCGAGGAACGCTACCGGCTCCTGGTCGAGATGTCACCCGACGCGATCTTCATCCAGTGCGAGGGGCACTTTACCTACGTGAACCCGGCGGGGTTGCGGCTCTTTGGCGCCAGCGAGGCGGGCCAGATCCTCCATCGGCCGGTGTTGGAACTCATCCACCCCCGGTATCGGGAGGTGGTGGCCGCCCGGATGACGCAGCTCCAGCAACAGGGCCACGCCGCCCCGCTCCTGGCCGAACAGTACCTGCGCCTGGACGGGAGCGCGGTGGATGTCGAGGTTGCGGCCATCCCTTTCCGGGTGAACGGCCGCTCCGGGGCACAGGTCATCGTGCGCGACATCACCGACAAAAAGCGGCTGGAGGCCCAGTTCCTGCGCCTTCAGCGCATGGAGAGTCTGGGCACGCTCGCCAGCGGGATTGCCCACGACCTGAACAACGTCCTCACCCCCCTCATGCTCTCGGTGGACGTCCTCCGGCACTCCGTCCACGACCCTGAAGGCCAGCGTTTGGTGGAGGTGCTGGCCTCCAATGTGCGGCGGGGCGCCAGCTTGGTGAAGCAGGTGCTGACCTTTGGGCGTGGCATCCAGGGCGAACGCGTTCCCGTCGCCCTGGCGGGCATCGTGCGTGGTGTTGAACAGATCATCCACGAGAGCTTTCCCAAGTCGATCACCCTGGGCCTCCGCACCGTGCCAGACCTCTGGACGGTGACTGGCGACGCAACGCAGCTCCAGCAAGTGCTCCTGAACCTCTGCGTCAACGCCCGCGATGCCATGCCGCGCGGCGGCGCGCTGTCCATCCAACTGGACAATGCCGTCCTGGACGAGGGCTACGTGCGCCTCCACCTCCAGGCCCACCCCGGGCCCTACGTCGTGATGCGGGTCGTGGATACCGGCTCGGGGATTCCGGAGGAAATCCGAGACCGCATTTTCGAGCCGTTCTTCACTACCAAAGAACCCGGCAAGGGCACCGGGCTGGGCCTGTCCACCTCGCTGGGCATTGTCCAGAGCCACGGCGGTTTCATTGATTGTTACAGTGAGCCGGGCAAGGGTAGCACCTTCAGCGTCTATTTGCCGGCGCACACCAGCGCCGTGGCGGCCGAGGCCGTGGCCCTGGAACAAACCGGGTTGCCCCGCGGCCACAACGAGCTGGTACTGGTGGTGGACGACGAGGAAGCGATTCGGAAATTGGCCCAGCGCGCCCTCGAACGCTACGGGTACCGGGTCCTGCTCGCGGCCAACGGGGCCGAGGCGGTCTCCCTCTACGCGGCCCACCGAGAGGAGATTGCCCTGGTGCTCACCGACATGGCCATGCCGATTATGGACGGCCCGGCGACCATCGTGGCCCTCAAGGCGATGAACCCCGCGGTACGTATCGTTGGCTCCAGCGGTATGGCTGGACCCGGCGGGCTGCCGGAGGCGGCGGAGGCGGGAGTCAAGCAGTTCATCCCCAAACCCTACACCGCGGAGGCCCTGCTTCACGGGCTGGCCAAGGCCCTCCAGCCCACCGACGCCGCTTGAGACCCGGCTTCCCGCCAGCCAAGACGGCGGCGGAGCCAAAACCGCTCGATGCCCAACGGTCGCGCCGTCCACCGGGCCAAGCGCCCGCCTCCGGCAGTGCAAATTAGCTTGCTGCCCGTCGGTGGCCATGCCAAACAACGGCTCGACCGGTTGGAAGGGTGGCTGAGTGGTTTAAGGCACCTGACTCGAAATCAGGCCATGGGGTAACCCATGCGTGGGTTCGAATCCCACCCCTTCCGCCAGCGTTCCTCAGCAACCTGAAGGATCCGGAAGCGCCCGCGCCGGTGCGCTGCTGGAGTTCTTGAGCCGAGGCAAGCCCGGATTAACTCGACCACCCGCGCCGGGAGTCGCCGAGGTCCGCGTTTGGCGGAAAGCGTGAGCCCGCTTCCGGGTTACCCGTGGCTGAACCCGTGGGTTACCGCAGGGTTTACCCTGGGCTGGACCCGGGTTCAAGTTGGGGGAGTACACCGAATACACGGCGCGACTGGTTCCCGGAGCCGCGGCACGGGGCTGTCCTGGCGGGACGGCACCCGCTCCGTTGTGACCAGCCTACCCGTAGATGCCGTGGGTGCCGATGTCCACCGTGACGATCCAATCGCCCTCGACGTAAAAGGTGGCGCGCAAATCGCCTTGGATCTCAATGGCGTGAATGGTGCGACCGCAGTGCGCCGACAACCGGTGGCTTTTGTGCGGGCGAAGGCGCGGGTCGAACGGATTCTCCTTGAAGATCTGCCAGGCACGCCGGGCCGCGTCCTGCTGTTGGGATGTCAGTTCGTAGAAACTCTCCCAGAACCGACGGGTTGGTTTGAAACGATACTTCACGCCCGCCGCGGACGAGGCGGCGGTTTGGCTCCACTGAGCACCGCTTCCATGTCCACAAATCGCCCCGCCGCGGCGTGCGCCATCCCTTCTTTGAACGACTCGGGGATCCAGGAATCATCCTCCTCCACGACAAACCGGGCGACTTCCGCCCGTTCCGCTGGGGACAACGCCTTGATCTGCTCGATGATTTCGTGTGCGCTCATGTGCTCAATCCTGAACCTCCTTACCATACACACAGGGTCGCCCCACGCCAAGCCGAAACTTGGCCCGGTTTGGAGACCTGGAGACCGGCGTCCGGATCGACGAGCAAGCGGGCGCGCGCCGCTCGTCCGGCCGCTCCATTCGCGCGGAGCACGCGGGGCCGATGGCCAGCAGGCTCGGCGGACCATCACATCCCGCTGGCGGTGTACGTGGCGTCCAGGACCTTCTTGATGCGCTCGTGGCACTCGACCAAATGGGCCTTGGTCAGGTCATCGAGGCCAGCCTGGGCCAAACGGTTCTCCACCCGTTGCTGGATGTTCTGCAGGTGGTACCGCGCCAGGCTCTTGGCGTCGGCCGGAACGGCGTCGGCAGCCCCAAACAAGACCACGTAGCCGTAGAGGTCCGAGAACGAGTTCGCGCGCTGGCCCAAGACCATGCGGCAGAGGCGGGCCAAGTGGTCCCGTTGCAGGTTGCGTTGGATCGTCGCCGTGGCCGGGTCGGCGGGGGCATTCGGCGCGCCCCAGATGGCCTCGGTCAGCGTCTGGAACACCTCGGCCAGCTTCAGCGGGCGGCTGTTGGGATCGGCCTGGAGTTCCTGGTTCTGCAGGCGGGCCAGGACCGCGGCATTCAGGCAGCGATTCAACGCGATGCGCTGGATCGCCAAGACCCGTTCGAAGATCGGGTAATCCACGCTTCCGCCGTAGAACATCGCGTCACTGCCCCAGTGATACCAGTTGTCCGTGGTCAGCCGGCGGAGCAAGGCGGGCGGGAAGCGGAACCCCTCGCCGCGGAGGAGCTTTTGCGCCAGGAACTCCAGGGCGGCTCGTTGCTTGTCGCCGGGTACCGGGGTGACGGGATCATGGCTGCCTTCGCCGCCCTTAAAGTCACGGCTGATCGACTGGCCGCCGATGAACGCGGAGGCGAGATAGGCCGCGTTGCCGTACTGGCCCAGCAGCACGGAGAACGCCCGGCGCAACCGGGCCCAGGATTCACCGTCCTTGACCATCTTCTGGTCCAGGTTCTGCATCAGTTCGGCGGCCAGGGCCATCCGCTCCCGCCCGTATTGGAGCGGGTCGTTGCCCAAGTCGTACGTGTTTACGTACGGATCGTCATCCAGGAACATGTCCTCGTCCGTCGCATAGGCCAAGTCGGGCTCCGGGGACCGGGCGGCGATTTTCTTCAACTCCGCCGGTTCGTCCCCCTCGATGGGTTTGTAAGCGTATTCGATGGCCCAATAGTCGTACGGGCCGATGGTGGTGGTGGCGTAATCCCCCTGGGTCTGGCCCTTGCGGGCGATGTTGACCGGGTTGTAGTCCATCACGCTGCCCACCATCCCTTTGGCATGGGTGATCGTGGTGTCGTTGACCTTGTCCAAGGAGAGCATCGTGCTGGCCTTGAAGTTGTGCCGCAACCCGAGCGAATGCCCCAGCTCATGCATCACGATCTCCTTGATCGTTTGCCCGAGGAACTCCTCGGGGAGCTGACCGTCCGGGGTCGCCTTGCCCGCCGCGGCCAAGGCGATGGCAGCCATGCTCAATTCCTCCTGCTTGCCCTGGCCGTATTCGCAGCCGGTGAACTGGCCGCGGGCAAACCGCCGGCTGAGCTGGACCTGGAGGGGGCTCCAGGCGGAGGGCACCAGCTCCGGCTCCATCACCCGGCCGTCGGGGCCGGACCACGCCAAGGCGGGACGCGGCAGCGGGAAGGGCAGGCCGTAGCCATTCTTGGCGGCCATGATGGTGCTGATGATCTCACCCTGCGCCAGCGGCACCCATTCCGCGGCGCTGGTCCCGATCGGTTTGCCCACCAAAAAGGCGTACTCGGATTTCAGGGCGCGGATCCAACTCGCATCGAAGATCACGTCGCCGTCGATCATCTCGCCGGTGATCGGGTCGGCCCGCAATCCGGACATGGCGAAGGTCGAGCTGGTCGTAATCCAGCGGAAGGTGCAGTAGTTGATATCCTCGGGGTCGAAATCGTCCCGTTCGTTCTGCCACCGAACGCTGATGGCGTTGCGGAAACCGATCTTCTCGAAGGCCTTGTTCCACTCCAGAATGCCGTCCTCGACGTAGGGCCGGTACTCCTGGGGCACGGTGTCCTCGACCCACCAAACCAATTGCTTCTTGGGCGGGGAGAGCTTGGCTTTGGGATCGGCCTTCTCCAGGCGCCACCGGTTGAGCCGGCGCATGAACACAGTGTCCGGATCAGGGGAGCCAAAGTCCTTCGTGGCGCTGATGAAGTGGCCGACGCGATAGTCGGCGAACCGGGGTTTGTAGCCGGGCTCAGGCAACTTACACAGGCTGTAGTGGATCACCACGGTGATCCCGCGCGCATCGGCCACGCCGTCGTCGCCAAAGCGGAACTGGCCGCCGCCCTGCCGCCCGTACGTCGCCTCGACCTCCATCTCCAGGTTGTTGGGGAAGGCCTTGATCTTGTGCCAGGCGCTCCGGTTCTTGTCGAAGTTGCCCAACCCCAACTCGGCAAAGTCGGAGAGAAAAATCTGGGAGAAATCGATCACCAACGAGCCGTTGGGCCCCAGGCTGAGGATCGGCAGCGCCAGCAGCACGGAATCGGTGTAGTTCTGATGCACGGCCTTGGCCAGGGGTGTGTCTTTGGGGGCCTCGTAATGAATGTTGCGCCGGAGCAACTGGACGTTGTCGGCAACCCGCCGGAACAGCAACACCCATTCGTCGCCAAAGTTCAAGGGTTGACCGGCCATCTCCAGGCCCCGGGCGATGGCGATCGGGGCCAACAGCGGCTGCTCGAGCTGGTTGGGTTTGATCTCGGCATAGACCACCTCGTTGGTGCGGTAGAGCGTGAAGAGCCCCTCGTAACGCTGGGTATCCTTGGTCAACTCCGCGAAATCCTTGAACTTGGAGGGCGGCTTGGCGGGTGCCGCCGGTGCCGCCGGTGCCGCCGCCTGACCCAAGCCCACCGAGGGGAGCACGGCCACGCACAGACTGCCGAGCAGGGCTACGCAGACACCCCGAGCCCGGTGCAGCCGTCCTAAGGTAGTAAAGCGGGAGGTGTTCATGGCCGTGGATGTATCGCGCCAGCGAATGAATTGCAAGCCTTCTGACGCCCCCCGTTTCTCCGTTTTTCCGGGCTAGCCCCGGGTTAGCGCCCACGCCGCGCCGGCCGGTCCAGCGCGCGCGTGGCGTGCTCCAGGCGCTCCCAGAGGCGCTCGAGCCAGGCGTCGTGCTCCGGCTTCATCAGGACCGACCGCAGGCAGATAAGGGTCGCGCCATCCGGAGCCATGCCCGCGCCCGTGAGGTCGAAGAGGTGGATCGGCAACTCCGCCACGGCCAAATGCAGCCCCTGCCGGGCCGCCTCGGTGAACAACCGTCGCGCCCGCCGCGAGGCGGCGCTCACCCGCGCCGCCCGCGGCGCCCACACGACGATATCCAGCTCCGGCGGCGGCCCCACGATAAAGCGCCCGTCGGATCGGAGTCGTTCGTAAAAAGTGACCGCGGCGGCCCGGGAGCGAGTCAGTGCCCGCGCGAACTCCCCGCCCGGCACCAAGGGCAGCAAACGCTGGGTCGCCCAGAGGGCCACCGCGGCCGCGCCCGGCCGGGAGCACTCCAGGCTGATCTCCCCCAGGTGCAAGGCCTTGGAGGTGAAATAGGTGTAGGGCGAACGATGGCGATAGAAGCGCCCCACTCGCGGGTCACGAAACAAGACGCAGCCGCAGCCATAGGGTTGGAGACCGTGCTTATGCGGATCGATCACGACGGAGTCGGCCCGGCCCAGGACGTGGAAGGCGGACCGGGTCTCCGGCGCCAAGTCCTCCACCAGCCGGAAGTACCCGCCATAGGCCGCATCGACGTGCAACCGAAATCCGAAGGAGGCGCGCAGTTGCAACAGACGCGGCAGTGGATCGACGGCGCCGGTAGCCGTCGTGCCGACCGTCGCTACCACGGTGCCCACGCCACCCGCCCGCAGCCGCCGTTCGAGCGCACCCATGTCCATCCGCCCGCGCTCATCCGTCGGCACCGAAGCGAACGGCAACCCCAGGACCCCGCAGACCCGCTGGTGGGTGTAGTGCGCCTGAGCCGACGCCAAGACCCTCCCGCCCGACCGCAGTTGCCGGGCGACCCAGAGGGCCTCGAGGTTGGCCAGCGTGCCGCCGCCGCACAAATGGCCCAGATGCCGCCGCCAGCCGAACAGCCGGGCCAACTCGGCCACCGCCTCCTGCTCCATGGCCGAGCTGGCGCGCCCACCGTCGCGCGCATGATTGTTCGGGTTGATCCACAGGGCCAGGGCATAGGCCAGCCGCGCGACCGGGTGCGGCGGCTTGAGCATCTGGCCCGCATAGAGGGGATGAAAATAGGGATAATTGTCCTGGAGCCGCCGCGCCACCTCCGCCAGCACCCGTCCCATCCGGGCACCACCGGCCGGCGGGTCCGCCGCGGGCGGGAGGTCCGTGAAACCAGCCTCCAATCGCCCGAGGGCCGCCTCGAGCAACGCGAGTGATTGCCGCTCGAAACGGAAGCGCCCGGTTGAGTTCACCTTCATCCCTCCCACCACGGTCGCCGGCGACAGCCCGCGAACCTGCGCCAGTCTCCGCCGACCCTCACCATGACGCCACGTCGGCGGGGCGGACCCCTTTCTTGAAGCCGCCGAAACCGAACGGCAGCGGCTCGTAGTCCCCCACCAGATCGACGCGGGCACGGTCCGGGATCCGCTCTTCCAGGCCGAGGCACCAGTAAGTGGCATTGACCAGCAGGCGCCGCAAACCCTCGCTGCGGAGGTCCACCGCCGCCCCCATCGTCGTGGTAAACACGCGTCCGGTTTGCCCTTGCGCCCCGCGGTAGGTCTTGGTCCACGCCACTGGCATCATCGGGTCATTCTTCGGACCCGGGATGGGCTGGTCCGTTGGCTGCATGCCGGCTAACACCGCGCCGAGGACCACCGGCTGGCTGTCCCCGGGCAAGGGCAGCCGCACCTCATAAACGTCGGTCGGCACCCAGATGTCCTCACAACCGCGCACCAGCGGCTTGCTCTCCATGCCCGGGGCGATCACTCCGCGGGTGCTTTGCCGGCCGTGGTCACCGTGGTGATTGATCCAAGTCTCCCCTAAGATCTGCCGGCCAAAGCCGCCATCCCAGTCCTTGCTGTTGAAACTGTAACGGGAGTACGTCTTGCCCGGGGGGATATTGAAGGCGTGCGTGGCCGTGCGCATCCCGATAATGGGGCGGCCCGACTCGACATAGCGGACGAAGTGCCGCATCTGGTCGTCCGGCAGGTCCCGAAAACGGGTGGCGATGATCATCAAATCGGCGCGATCCAGCGCCTCGAGCCCGGGGATATTCCGCGTGTACACCGGGTCGATGGTGCCGTCAGCCGGATTGATGGCGAACAGCACCGTGCAGGTGAACCCGTGGTATTTGGCGAGGATCTTGCCCAGTTGCGGCAGCCCTTGTTCGGAGCGGTATTCCTCGTCGCCGGAAACGAGCACGATACGTTTGCCACGACCGGGACCGTCGCCCCCCTGGTACACGACCCAGGACACGGCAGAACCACCCGCCACCGGCGCGTCGGCGGCCAGCCCGGACCCTGCCCCAGCGCCGGCACCCATGCTCAGCAGGGTCAGCAGCAGACGCCCCAAGAGCGCGCGTTGACGCGGCGAGTGGCGGCTAAAAGACGACCAAGAAATGACGCTGTGCATGGGTGCAAACTACCAAGCACCCGCGACGGCGGCAACGCATTCCGTCGTACAAAACTTTGTCCCATACGGGACAAAGTTTTGTACGGCGGCCCCGGCGCGGGTGGCGGAAGGTGTGAGAACGGTTCGCAACCCACGCGGCAGGACTCGGCACGACGACCCTGCAAGGTCACCGCGGCCCCGTTAGCTCGACGTTACATGCCAGATCCGGCCACAGGGGAACCCCCAACCCTTCAGCCGAGCATCGGGAGGCACCGGCGTCCGGCCGCCGACGGTTTACGGTTTGCCAGCGGCGTTGGCCACGCTTACCGTTTGGCCCCATGTCATCTTCTGGCCATCCGTGGCGCGCCGCATCGATGTTGGTGCTGGCGACCGCGTTTTGGGCGTTCAGCTTCCCGACAATGA
>JAJXTA010000051.1 GCA_021784265.1 bacterium
GTGGTGGAGATTCAGCGGGAGAGCGCGAAGGTCGAGTTGGCCGGGGAAACCCGCGTGTTGACCCTCAAGTGAGGGGGCAAGGGGGGGAAGGCGCTAGCATGCAGCTCTTGCGGGCCAAATTCGCGGCTTCGTCCACCGCCGTGCGCGCGGTTCCGTTCCTGGTGTTCGTGGGGTTGACGTTTTTCCAGGGGAAAGTCGGCCCGACCTCGCCGTATTGGGTGTATTTGGGCAAGACGCTGGTGGGCACGTGGTTGATCTGGCTGAGCCGGCCGTGGGTCCCGGAAATGGAGTGGCGCTTCAGCGGGGCGGCGGTGCTGGTTGGGGTTGGGGTCTTCGGCCTGTGGGTGGGCCTGGATGGCCTCTACCCCTCCTTGAGCCAATTGGCCCATGATTGGCTGGGGCCTCCGCTGCGGGCGGCAGGCTTGGCGCGCTGGGCTCCTGACCCCGGCACTCCTCCGGCCCCATGGAATCCCCTGGCGCGGTTTGGGCCGCATAGCGGCTTGGCGTGGCTCTGCGTCGTGGGACGGCTCGGCGGGTCCAGCTTGGTGGTGCCGCCGCTGGAAGAGGTGTTCTACCGCTCCTTCCTCTACCGCTACTTGGTAAAGGTGGATTTCCTGGCGCTGCCGCTGGCGCGCTTCCGGTGGCGTCCGTTTCTGGCGGTCTCGATCTTGTTCGGTGTGTCGCACTACGAGTGGTTGCCGGGGATTCTGTGCGGGTTTGCGTATCAGGGTTTGGTCTGTTGGAAGGGGCGGCTCGGTGACGCGATGACGGCCCACGCGCTGACGAACCTCCTGTTGGGGCTTTGGGTGGTGAGCCGCGGCGCGTGGCAGTTCTGGTAGTCGCGCCGCCTCGAGGCGGCGCGAGGTGAGGGTGGCTTGCGCGGGCTTGACCGCCCTGCCGCACCGGGCAGGATGCGGCGTGCTTATGCTACTCTTCGTCAGACCCTGGGCGCGGTTGCGGTTGCCGCCTCGCCGGTGGAGCGCCCTGCTGGCTGCCCTGGGCCTCGGTGCGCTCGGGGCGGCGCTTCCCGCGGCGGCGGATACCTTCGCCATCGGGGACGGCGATTTTCTGCTCAACGGCAAACCCTACGTGATCCGGTGCGGGGAGATGCACTTCGCGCGTATCCCGCGCGAGTATTGGGCGCAGCGGCTGCGCATGGCCCGGGCGATGGGACTGAACACGGTCTGCGCCTACCTGTTCTGGAACCTGCACGAACCGCAGCCGGGGCATTTCGACTTTAGAGGCGAAGCGGACGCGGCGGCGTTTTGCCGCGTGGCGCAGGCGGAGGGCCTAAAGGTGATCCTGCGTCCGGGGCCGTATTCCTGCGCGGAGTGGGATTTTGGCGGGTTCCCGTATTGGTTGCTGAAGACGCCGGACTTGAAACTCCGGACGCGGGACCCGCGGTATTTGGCGGCGTGCCAGCGCTATCTGACCGCGGTAGGGCGGCAACTGGCGCCGCTGCAAGTCACCCACGGCGGGCCGATTCTCATGGTCCAGGTGGAAAACGAGTACGGCAGTTACGGCGGGGACCGCGAGTACCTGGGCCTGCTGCGCGAGTACCTCAAGGGGGCGGGGTTCGACGTGCCGTTCTTCACCTGCGACGGCCCGAGCCAGCTCCCGCGCGACACCCGGGCGGACCTGTTCTGCGTCGTGAATTTCGGGAGCGATCCCGCGGCCAACTTCCAAGCCCTGCGGAAGGTGCGTCCCACCGGCCCGCTGATGTGCGGGGAATACTACCCTGGTTGGTTCGACAGTTGGGGCCAAGCCCACCACTTCGGCGATAGCGGGCGGATTACCCGTGAGATCGGCTGGATGTTGGAGCATCGGGCTTCGTTTAGCATTTACATGGTCCACGGGGGCACCTCGTTTGGCTTCACGGCCGGGGCCAACTGTCCGCCCTTCGCGCCGGAGACGACCAGTTATGACTACGACGCCCCGATCAGCGAAGCCGGTTGGGACACCCCGAAGTATCACGCCTTGCGCGAATTGTTCCGCAACCATCTCGGTGCCGGGGAGACGTTGCCCGCGGTCCCGGCACGGCTGCCGGTCATCGCCGTGCCGCCGATCGCGTTGGCCGACTCGGCGGGGTTGTTGGCGAACCTGCCGCGAGGGATCGCCGCGGCGCGCCCGCGATGCATGGAACTGTACGACCAGGCGCATGGGTGCATCCTCTACCGGACGCAATTGCCCGCCACCACTGACGCGCGGCTGGCCTTCCACGAACTGCACGATTACGCCCGGGTGTTTGTGGACGGGAAGCTGGTGGCCACGCTGGATCGGCGGCATAACGAGAACGCGGCCGCCTTGCCGGCGACGGGGGCGGGGAGCCGGCTGGACGTGTTGGTGGAGGCCATGGGCCATGTGAATTACGGCCACCAGATGTTCGACCGCAAGGGAATCACGGACGGTGTGGATTTGGTTGCGGCGGGCGCCACCAACGCCTTGACCGGCTGGCAGGTGTTTAAGCTGCCGTTGGACCATGCCGAACTGGAGCATCTCCGGTTCGGTCCCCAGCCCACGACCGCCCCGGCGTTCTATCGTGCCACGTTCCACCTGGACCACGTCGGCGACACCTTTTTGGACTTTCGGACCTGGGGCAAGGGCGTCGCCTGGGTCAACGGCCACAACCTCGGCCGCTTCTGGCGGATCGGGCCGCACCAAACCCTGTATTGCCCCGCCCCGTGGCTCAAGGTTGGGCGCAACCAACTCGTGGTCTTTGATCTTGTCGGCCCCGAGCGAGCCGTGGTGGCCGGGCTGACCGAACCGATCCTGAACGAAGTGCGCCCGTAGGCGACACGGGAGGGCGGGGCGGCTTGGTTCACCCGCCGAGGGCACGGGTGGCGGGTTATCCCTCTTGGGGGCCGATGGTGCGAGGGGGAACCGGCTCTACCGGTTCAAGGGATGCCAGTGGCCGGGATGACCGTTCGCAGTGCCGCCCCTTGGGTGCTATTTGCCGGGGTTGGCGCCGGCGACGCGCATGCGGAGGCCGTAGAGGTTTTGGCTCGCCGTAATGAAGAGCCGGCGCCGGTCGGCCCCGCCGAAGCAGAGGTTGGCGGTCCAGGGCTCGGCGATGGCGATGTGCTCGATGCGTTGGCCTTCGGGACTAAAGACCGTCACTCCGTGCCCCGTGAGGTAGAGGTTGCCTTGGTTGTCGAGGGTCATGCCGTCCGAGCCCAGGGTGCAAAAGAGCCGTTTGTGCGCGAGGGCGCCGTCGGGCTGGATGTCATAGGCGTAGGTGCGGCCGGCCCCGATGTCGGCCACATAGAGCGTCTTGCCATCCGGGGTGCCGGTGATCCCGTTGGGTTGGCGGAGGTCCTCGGTCACCCGCCGCAGGTTCTGGCGGTCCGGGCCGAGGTAATAGACGTGCTCCCCCTGTTCCTTGGGGCCGCGGGTCCAGTAGGAGCGCTTGTAGTAGGGATCGGTGAGGTAGAGGCCGCCATCGGGGCGTTCCCAGACGTCGTTGGGGCCATTGAGCAGCTTGCCCTGGTAGTCCTTGACCAGGACGGTAGTCTTGCCGGCGGGGGTGATGGACCACAACTGGTTATGCTCGTCGGCGCAGGCCAGCAGGTTGCCCGTGTGATCCCAATACATCCCGTTGGCCCGCCCGCAGGGCTGGAGGAAGGTGGAGAGCTTGCCGGCCGTGCTCCATTCCAGGATGCGGTCGTTGGGCTGGTCGGTGAAGAAGACGTTGCCGGCGCGGTCGCAGGTCGCCCCTTCGGTGAAGGCGAACCCGCCGGCGAGTTTTTCGAGCGTGGCGCCGGGAGCGATCACGGGGCTCTCGGCCGCGCCGAGGCTCGCGGTGACGGTCAAGGCCAGGGCCAGGAGGGTCTTAGGCAACTGCGAACTCATGGTGAGCTTTCGCCGGAGCGCGGCGAGCGAGCGGGGTGTCAGCGGAGCTTCTTGGCCTTCATCCCGCCTTCACCCACCGAGATGACGACGGCCTTTTCCGACTCCGAGAACTGGAACTCGCACTGGACATCGGTGGTCTTGGCGAAGAAGTGGGTCTGGCTCTCCGCGAAGAGGGTAAACCGCACGCCACCCATGTTCAGGACCAACTGGCTGCCGTGGCGGGTCACCTCGACGTTATCGCCCGGGCCCCGCTCGTAGGTCCCGACGTAGGTGTCGAGCAGCGCATTGGCCCAGGTGAATTCCTTGCGCTCCGGATGCCCGAGCTCGCGGACCCAGATGTTGCGGAAGCGGACCGGGTTGCCGTGGTCTTGCAAGGCGATGGGTTGCTTTTCGGGGTGGGGCTCGTAGGGGGCACGTTCGAGCCAACTGGTGGGGCCGGTAGCGGCGACATTGTTCTGAATGAGGACGCCGTTCTGGAAGATGGTAAACCGGGCGGGGGTGAGCAGTTTGCCGGCCGAATCGAAGCGCGGCGCGGTGTAGAGGATATCGTAGGTCTGCCACCGGCCCGGGGGACGACAAACGTTCACCAGGGGCGGGTACTGGCCGTAGATCGACCCCGCGGAACCGTCGGCGTAGGTGGTGTTCTGGTAGGAATCAAGCACCTGGATTTCGTAGCGGTCGAAGCCAAAGAAGACGCCGCTGTTGCCGCGGCCCTGGCCTTCGCCCTGCGCTGGGACTGGCGTGGCCCACTCGACATGGAGCTGGCAGTCCCCGAAGTTCCGCAGGGTGCGGATGTAACCGCTGCCGCGCACGCACTCCATGTAACCGTTGCCCATGATCCACTTGGTGGGCGAGCCGTCCATGCTCGCCCACTGGGAGAGGTCTTTGCCATCAAAGAGTACCACCGCGTCGGAGGGCGGGCGGCCGGCTTGCTCCAACGTGCTGGGCGTGCCGGGATCGACCACGGGCGGTTGTGGGCGCCGCCGATCATGGTCCAGCCACCGGGGGTCCGGATGGTCGAGCGCCAGCGCGGAGACTCCGAGGCTGAGCGCCGCAGTCAGGGTCGGCAGCAGCGGGGAGGGGCATACACGGGACAAGAAGTCAGGTCTCATGGTGTCGGAGTGTAACGGTTCAATGCGGTGGCAGACTACCCCCCGGGCATGGGGTCTGGCAAGAACAGCCGTGGCCCGGCTGAACGCCACCGGGAGGCCCGCGGGGAACCTGGCCGGGGTCCGGAAATGGGCGCGGTATCGCGCCGGCCCAACCGCCGACGGCATCCCGCGCGCGGGCGGGGTTGGCGACGGGTTTGAAGGCGGCGCCACTTGGGCTCAAACCGCCCCGCTTTTTCCGTGGCGCGCCCGCCAAGACGGGATTAAGTTGCGTTGATGTTGAGCGAGCGCCGCCGACCACTGCTTTATGCCCTCGGGTGTATGGTGGTGGTCTGGCTCCTGGCCTGGGGCGGGTACTCGCTGGCCCAGCACACGCGGGTGACGGCCGAGCAAGTGCGGGCCTACCTGCGGGCGACGGACCTGAGCCGGCTCTCCGGGCCCGCGCGCGCGGAGGCCTTGCGCACGCTGGCGGCCATGCTCAACGCCCTGTCGCTGGAGGAACGCCGGGCCGCGCGGCTGGATCGGGAATGGCCCCGGTGGTTTGCCGTCATGACCGAGTCCGAGCGCAGCCAGTTCATGGACGCCACCTTGCCCACGGGGTTCCACCAGATGCTGGCCGCGTTCGAACAGATGCCGGCGACCAAGCGCCAACAGACCATCGACAACGCCGTCCGACGGTTGAAGCGGGCGCGGGAGCAGGACCCGGGGACGGAGGCGGCGGAGGCGGCGGACGCCCCCACCAACGCCCCGCCGGTGTTGACCGCGGAGCAACGGCAGCAGGTGGCGGCGATTGGGCTCAAGGCCTACTACAGCGAGAGCTCGGCCCAAACCAAGGCCGAGCTGGCGCCGCTGCTGGAGGAGCTCCAACGCGTGATGGAGAGCGGGGCGATCCTGCACGGCCACTGAACCGGCGCGCTCCCAGGAGTTTGATGCGCCTCGCTACCACCCAAACGGTCCCCATCTGGCCGCGCGGTTCGGGGCGGAGCCGGGCGGTTGCGTTCACCCTGATCGAGCTGTTGGTGGTCTTGGCGATCATCGGTGTTCTCGCCGGCCTGCTCTTGCCGGCCTTGAGCGGGGCCAAGGAGGCCGCCCGCTCGACGGTTTGCCTGGGCAATCTGCACCAGCTCGGCCTGGCCCTCCAGATGTACGTCCAGGACAACGGGAATCGCCTGCCCGTGATGCGGGATCGAGCGCCGGGCGCCAGCGGCTTATCCGTCACCAACACCCTGCCCGGGATGGAGGTCGTGCTCTCCAACTATCTGGGGGCGGCGGCCGTCCTACGCTGCCCCTCGGACCGCGGCGGGTTGTTCGAGCAGACGGGCTCGAGTTACGCCTGGAACAGCCTGCTCAACGGCCAGGACGCCGACCATCTGCGCGTGTTAGGGTTCGATTTCAATCCCCACCAAATCCCCGTCGCCTTCGACAAGGAGGCGTTTCACCGGGCGCGCGGGCCCAAGAAAGGGGTGAACTACCTCTACGCCGATGGGCACATCAAGAACCTGCTGACCCTCGAGGGGGTCACGCCCGCGAGCAAATAGGCGCCCCGCGGGTCCCGAGCCTGAACTCAACGATGATCGAGCTGCATGGGGTCACGAAGCGGTTCGGCGCGCGGTACGCGCTGGCGGGCGTGGAGCTGACGGTGCCGCGCGGGGAGGTGTTTGGTCTGCTGGGGCACAACGGCGCGGGCAAGAGCACGGCCATCGGGTTGATGCTCGGCCAGGTCTGGCCCACGCGCGGCGCAGTGCGCGTCTGCGGGTGGGACGTGATGCGCCACCGGCAGAAGGCCCTCGAACGGGTGGGGGCCATCTTCGAGACGCCCGCCTTTTACGATTACCTGAGCGGTTGGGCCAACCTCGAGATCCTCAGCCACTACACGGCCCGCACCAGCCGGGGACGCATCGGGGAGGTGCTGGCCTGGGTGGGCTTGTCGGGGCGGGAGGGGAACGCGGTGCGCACCTATTCCCACGGCATGCGCGCGCGGCTGGCCTTGGCGCAGGCGCTCCTGCCCCGCCCGGAACTCCTGATCCTGGACGAGCCGGGCGACGGGCTGGACCCGGAGGGCCTGCATGAGCTGCGGCTCACCATCCTCCGGTTGCACCGGGAACTGGGCTTGACCCTGCTGCTCTCCTCCCACCTGCTCAACGAGGTCGAACAGCTTTGCACGCGCATCGCGGTGTTGCGCCAAGGCCGGAAGGTGTTCGAGGGGCGGCTGGCCGAGGTGGGCGCGGCCGGCAACCTGGTCCGGCTGCGGGTGGGCGACTTTGCGGCGGCGGTGCGCGAGCTGCAGGCCAGTCGCCTGATCGCGGGCGCGCGGGACGGTCGCTGGGTCTCGCTGGCCCCCGGGGTGGGGAGTGAGGTGGTGGTGCGCCGTTTGGTCGAGTTGGGGATGCCCGTCTTTGAGATTGCCCGGGCGGAACGCACGCTCGAGGAGTTTTATCTGGACCTCATGAAGGGGAACGCGCCGGGGTCTTCCGCCGGGAACGACCCCGCGAGGCCCGCGTAGGTTCTTCGGCCAACGGCCACGTATGTTCTTCCTGCAATTGCGCAACGAGCTCTGGAAACTGGCCGGCAAGAAACGGACCTACATCGGATTCGTGATGTTCCTGTTGGCCCAGAACATCATCGCCTTGGTGTTCCGCTTCACCCACGCCTCTCGTCCCCTGCGGCGGATGCTCGAGGGCAACGGCTACGCGGCGGAGCCGTTCGTGTCCGCCCTCACCATCGCCAGCATCATGCTGATCCCCTTGGCGGCCTTCCTGCTGCCCCTCTATGTGGCGCTCATCGGGGGTGACCTGGTGGCGAAGGAGGCCGAGGACGGCACGCTGCGGATGATCCTGGCGCGCCCGATCTCGCGGTGGCGGCTGCTGCTGGTCAAATGGCTCGCCGGCGGCCTCTTCTCGGTGGCGTTAGTGGCGGCGCTGGGCGGTTTTGGGCTGGCGTTCGCCCGGCTCTACTTTCCCTGGAGCAGCTTGTTCGTGTGGATGCCGGAGCAGGGGATCTTCAGCATCTTCGCTCCCGGGGCCGGCCTGTGGCACTACACGGCCGCCCATCTGATGTTGGTGACGGAGGCGGGGTCAATCATGGGGTTGGCCTTCATGTTCTCTTGTTTCAATGTCAAGCCGGCGGCGGCGACCATTCTGGCGTTATCGCTCGTCTTCGTGAGTTTCATCCTCGAACACATCCCTTACTTCAAGGAGTACCAGAACTGGTTTTTCACCTATCACCTGCACCTGTGGCAACTGATGTTCGCCAGCCAGACGCCGTGGTGGCGGGTGGGGGAGTCGCTCAGTCTGCTCTTGGGGTTTAATGCGACTTTTTTGGCGGTGGGGGCGACCGCCTTTCAGGTCCGCGACATCAAGAGTTGAGGAAGGGGGCGTTGGCCGGTCGTTCGCGCGGGGCGTGTTGGCTCGCCCCTGCGGCGGTTCTCGCGCCGGGACAGGCGACAACCGCCGCGGTGTCGGGGAAGGCCGCCGCCCCGGCGGCTTCAGGGCGAGGAGGCCCGATAAAAGAGGTGGCTGGGCTCTCCCGAGGGCGGGAGTGGACGAAACACCACGTTGGCCGGCTGCGGGGCGGGGAAGTTGGTCACGTCGCTCCACGTGGTCAGGTCGGGCGAGCTTTGGACCGTGTAACCCGCGCCGAGCGGCCCGGTCAGCCAGAGGGTTGGCTGTGCGGTCGCAGGGTCGCGGGTCATGGCCAACCTGATGGCGCCGCCCGACTCCAGAACGGTCCCTCCGGCCCCCACGGCGATGAAGCGTCCGTCGCGATAGACGATCCCGTTGAGCGATTGCGTCGTGCCGGAGGGCCGCGACACCCAGGTCACACCATCAGACGAACTGATGATGGAACCGGTGTTATAAACGACGACGAACTGGCCACCGCCGTAGGCGACGCCGGTGGGCGTGCCCATTTGGTCCGACGGATGGGGCGTCCAGACGACGCCATCGGGGGAGGTCAGGATGGGGCCGAGTTGGGCGACGGCGACGAACTGGCCGCCACCATAAGCGACGCCGTAGAGCCCAGCGCCGGCACTGGCTTGGCGCTGCACCCAGGTGGCGCCGTCCAGCGACGTCACGATGCTCCCCACTTGGGTCACGGCGACGAAGAGGCCTCGGCCGTAGGTGACGGCGAAGTACGCCCACGAGTTCAGGGGTGTTACTCGTGGGGTCCAGGCTACTCCGTTGCTCGAGCTCAGGACCGTGGCGCCGCCCCCGACCGCAACGAACTGACCGTTGCCGTAAGCGATGCCGTACAGGGGGCTAAGGACCGCGGGCCGCCGCGGGACCCAGGTGGTCCCGTCGGCGGAGGTGAGAATGTTGGTGAGGCCCCCGCCAACGGCCACGAACTCGCCGTTGCCGTAGGCCACCGCGCGCAGAGAGGCGTTGGTGGTCGGTGCCGGGTGCGCGACCCAGGCCTCGCCACCGCTCGAGGCGAGGATCCTGCTGTTATCACCCACGGCGACCAATTCGCCGCCGCCATAAGCGATACCGAACAACGAAGGCCCGACGCCAGAGCTCCGTCCCGTCCAGGTGACACCATCGGCGGTGGTCAGGACCGTCCCGCCCGCCCCCACCGCCACAAACCGGCCAGCCCCGTAGGCAATACTGGAAAGCGTCGCGGCGGTGGGCAACGCGGTCACCGTCCACGCCGACCCGTCGGCCGAGGTCACCAGTGCTGACCCAACTCCGATCCAGCGACCATTGCCGTAAGCGACGCCGGCATACCATTGGTCAGAATTCAGCGTGTGCAAGCTCCAGGTCGCGCCGTCGGCCGAGGTCAGCACGGGGCCGCCCTCGATGACCACAACAAACTCACCATTGGCATAAGCGACGCCGAGCAAGATGCCCGCGGTGCCGG
>JAJXTA010000052.1 GCA_021784265.1 bacterium
CGCGCCGGATCACATCGTGCCCCGTGTCGCTGATCAACAACCCGGTCTCTCCCCCGAGCCAGAGCACGCCCCGCGGCAGGTCCAGATCGTCGGTGGAAAAATTGCTCCCGAAGTGACCGGCCACCAAATGCACGGTGCCGTCGGCATCCACCGCGTCGATGACGTGATTGCCGGTGTCGGCCACGAAGAGCCGCCCCCCCGGTCCCAGGCTCAGGCCGGTGGGCCGGTTGAACCCGGTGGCGTACGTCGTGACGCGGTTTGTGGCGTCGAGCTTCAAGATCCGGTTGTTGCCGGAATCGGAGATGTAGAGATTGCCGGCGGCATCGGCCGCCAGCCCTGAGGGGGCGTTCAACACGACATTGGTGTCCGCGCCGAGCAAGACACTCACGGCGCCGCTCCGATCGATCTGGAGCACCTCGTTGGCCCCGGCGTCGGCCACCACCAAGCCCCCGCGCGCCACGACGATCCCCTCCGGCGCTGCCATCGGCGAGAGCACCCCGGTCACATCGCTGAAATCCCCGGTCGCGGGGCGATACCGCACGACGCGCTGGTTGGCACTGTCGGTCAGGTAATAGAGACCCTCCGGGGTCATGGTATCCACCGCGATACCATACGGTTCATTCAAACCGCTGCTAATGACGGTATCGACCGTCTGGGCGGTTGCCGCCCACACCAGCGTCACGACCGCCAGCCATCCCCACCCTCCGCGCACGGAGGCGGGCCGAGACACACAATGGGGGCGCGCGGTCATGGCAGAATCATTACCCGGTAAAAGCGAGCGGCCTGCACTTGGTTGGTGTCGGTGTAGGCCATGAATCCGTCCTGGCCGGCCAAGGGCGGGCTTAAGGGCTGCCAGCCGGCGGTGCCGGCCCCAAGCGTCGCGCTGGTCGCACGCAGGACCTCGTAAACGTGGTCGCTCTGCCCATACCAGGTGATCACGGGCAAGCCCTGGGTCACACGAACTGCCGCCTGCCAGTCCGGGACCAACGGATTGGTGCCCAACAGATACTCGCTCAAGTTCGAAAGCCCGTCTTGGTCCGGATCGGCCCCGTCCTGCGCCGCCGGATCGATCAGACTCCCAAAGAAGTGCAGCTTCCATTCATCGGAAATCTCCTCGGCCGGCGCCAAAGCGGGGCTGTGAACCCAGACCGTCCCCGGGACGGTCTCGAAGTCGTATTGGGTGTTGAGGTCGGGCGCGCCGTCGGCGTTGGCGAAGCGGACCGTATAGGGAGTGCCCGCGGGCGCGGAGGCCGGCACGAGGAACTCCAACCACCCCAGGAGGTTCGAGCCCTGCAACACGGGGCTGAAGCTATTGGTGCCGGTAAGGGACCAGACGTAGATCACGTTGTTGGTGGAGAACCCGGGCGGGGTACTCAGCCCCGGGGAGGGGACGCCGGCCAGCGCGTTGGGTTGGAAGATGGCGGCGAGGTCGGAGCTAGTGGCGGCCCGGTTCGTCGAGATCACCGGCCACAACTGCAACCCCGCCAGGCTCGCGCCCGGGATCAGGCTCACGTAGAGGGGCACCCGCACCGGCGCGTTCTGTTGCGCATTGGCCACCGTACCAGCGGTGATTTTGACTTGGCGAGACCAGAGGCTGCCGGTGGCGGCGGCGTTGCTGCTGGACCGCGGAGTCTGCATGAGCTGGGACGAGCCCGGACTCGTGGCGATCCGCACGCCCCCGGGTCCGCGGGAACGGAGCCAATTATCCTGCCGCAGGCCCAAGGCGCGCGCCAGGATGATCTGCCAATCCAGGAAGCGAATCTGCCCGTCCCCACCGGCCACACCGGGCCGGTCTAGCGGGAAAGCATCCATGACGTCGAAGGCATCGCTGAACGGGAAGGGCACGCGCACGCCCGCGGAGGCGTAGAAGGCGTTGTTGACGTCGCTGTTAGCCAAGACCCCGTCGCCGAATTCACCGGCGTTGTACCCGTTGCCCGGGGAGGAATCACCCACCAGATAGGCGATGTTGGTGACCGCCACCGACCGGGGCGGCATGGCATCGAGGATGACGGGGGCCTGGCTGCCATCCCGCGTGCCGCTGGGTGCCAACAACGACACGGTGTAACTGTCGCCCGGGTTGGCCGTCGGGGGCACGGTGAGCGCCAGCAAGCTGAGCACCCCCTGCTTGACGGTCTGGGCGAGGAGATTGGTGTTCAGGCTGGCCCCCAGATACGCCACCGCTAATCCCGCCGTGGTCCCGTTCGTCACATAGGCCTCGACATAGGTCGGCAGCGGAGTGTCTGGCAGCGGAATGAAGTCCTGGCTGCCGAAGGGCAAGATGTGCAACGGGGCGGTGAGGGGGGACGCGGCCCCGTTGGGTTGAACTTCGACCCGGAACTGCACGGACTGGAGGATGTCGTTGACGCCCAGGTGGTACTCGACCGGGATGACGATCGTAGCCCCCGGGCCGCCACGGAAGCTGCGCGTGAACCCGATCTGGCTCACATGCGCGTTGGTGTAGTAGAAGGTGTTGCTCACCACGGCGCTGGAGATATAGCCGTCCTTGAATCCCCGCACCTGGAAGGGCACGTCATTGGTGCCATTCAACACATTCAAGGAGGCCCCCAACTTGTAAAGCTGGGCGGTCCCGTTGGTGCCCGTGGGGTTCTCCTGCGGGACGGAGCCATCCGTGGTGTACCAGAGGGCGGCGCCCAGGGTCACGGTGTCGAGGGTGAACGCGAGCGGGTTGACGCCGATAATCGCCGGATTGCCCACTTGAAAACGGAAGCGAGCCGTGACGATCGGGCTGGGCAAACGGTCGGCCTGAACGCTGATCGCCTTGACGGTCACATCGGGGGCGATGGGATTCAGAATGCTGGGCGGCAGGTTGGTGTTGCCATCCTGGTAGGGAGGCGGGGTCTGAGCCGAGGCATTGGGGTCAGGCACCCCGTTGGCGGTGTCGCTGGGGCCGATCGTGTAGTAGGTCTGGGTCCCCGGATCGGCCGCGATGCCAACAATCTGATCGTTGTTGAAGGTGGCGGTGGCGACCGGAATCAGCAGCGTGCCCCCGTTGGTAATCACGATGTAACCGATGGCGGGGCTGTTGACCGGCGGGAGTGTGCCTTGCGAGAGACTGAACCGCATCACGGCGTTGTTGGCCGCGTCCACCATCAGAATCCCGGTGGTCTGGTCCGCCGCCATCCCGGTCACATCCCCCAGGCCGGCGCCGACGGAGGGAGCAAAGGTCTCGACGGCGAAGCCGGGCGGGGTCGAAGTGGTGGTATAATAGACCCGGCGCAAGATGTGATTGCCCGAGTCCCCCACCAACAAGCCGACACTACCACCCACCCAAAAGAGGCTGTCCGGATGATCAAACAGCGCTTGCCGCCCGTCCAGGGCGTCGCTCAAGCCCCATTGGTCCGGCCGCCCGCTGCCGGCGCGCAAGACGACAGTGCCGTCGGGTTCGATGGTCCGCAGGCAGTTATTGCCGGTGTCCGCCACGTAGAGCCGGCCGTCACCGCCGTAGGCGACGGCGGAGGGGTGGAAGAGATTCGTGGCGAGGGTGGTCACGCGGTTGGCGGTGTCGAGCTTGCGCACGGCGCCGTTGCCCAGATCGGCGATGTAGAGGTTGCCGCCCGGGTCCACAGCCAAACCAACCGGGGCATAAAAGGAGGCCTGCAGCGGGTTGCTGCTGTCAGTCAACGCGGGCTGCCCGTCGCCCGCCAGGGTCGAGACGGTGCCGTCGGCCAGGCTCACGAGCCGAATGCGGTTGTTGCCCGTGTCGGCCACCAGCAAGCTGCTCCCCCACCGATTGGTGGCGCCCACAAAGACCATGCCCTCGGGACTATAAAACTGGGCGGCGGTGATCGGGCCGTCCTGATAGCCCGGCACCTGACTGGGCAGGCCGGCGAAATTGGTCAGCACCCCGGTATCGGGCCGGAACATGACGATGCAGTTGCTGGCGCTTTCGGTGACGTAATAGTTGTTGTTGGCATCCACCGCCACGCCGTACGGATCCAGGAGGTTGGTGGTAATCAACGGGGAGATCGTCTGCGCCAAGCCAGAGTTCCAACTAAGCCCGAGCAGTAGCAGCCAGAACGCCCGGCGGACCCAACCCGCCGGGAGCCACCGTGGCCACCGCCGCCGGGTTGCTCCCTGAACCTGTGATCGTCCGACCAAGGGGGACGCGGCCGTGCCGGGGCGTGGCATTGGATACCCGGTGCTCATGGGGCCAAACGCACCCGGTAAAAACGGGTCGCCGCGGTGTCACTCGAAACGACGTACTCGACCGGCACCCCGCGGCCCGGGATGCTGTCGGCCTCGACCACCCAGGGACCGGCAGCCAGGTTGGTGGTGGACTCGAGCACGTAATCGAGGCCCAGTTGCGTCGGGAAGCGGAGCTTGTAGGTCCGCACTACCGGCGGTACCGCCGGCGCCAAGACCGAGACCACTCCGGGGACGCTCCCAAAGTCGTATTGCGTGGAGAGGTCCGGTGCCCCATCGGCGTTGGCCACCCGCAGCGCGTAGCTCTGGCCCGCCTGGGCGCCGGCCGGAACCGTGAACGCCAGCGACCCGACTTGCACCCGGTTCGTCAAAGCCACCGGGAAGGGATTCCAGATCAACGACCACGCGGGGGCCACTTCATTGAGCGACAGGTTTGTGGCCAGGATCGGGTCCGGCCACGCGGCTGCCGGGGCGCGGGTGAACCGGAGCGGCTGGTCCAAGGGGGGCGCCCCTTGCTGCGGCGTAACCACGGCCCGGAACTGCAGCCCCGCCAGGCTCGCCCCGGGGGCGAGGTTGACAAACACCGGTACCGTTACCGCTTCATCCGGACGCACCGAGCCGAGCGAGCCCGCTTGCAGCTCCGCCTGCGGGTTGAGGGGGGAGATCGTCAGCCGCTCCGACCCCGCCACCGCCTGTGTCGGCAACAGGCTGGCGCCGTTGACCCCGGCGCGGGTGGGGACGCGTTGCCCGTTCACCCAGGTCCGCCGCCAGTTGTTGGTGCGGAACCCGAGGGAACGCTCCAGGAGAATCTGCCAGTCCAAGAACCGGATCTTGCCGTCCCCACCCACGGCGGCGGGAGTGTCCTCGGGAAAGACGTCCATGGCGTCGAAGGCGTCGGTGAAGACCGGCGGCACGCGTACGCCAATCGAGGCATAGAAGGCGTCGTTGACATCGCTGTTATCCAACCGCCCATCGCCGAACGTCCCCGCGTCGTACCAACCGCTGGGAGCGGTATCGCCGACGACATAGCCGACGTTGGCCACGGTGATTGAGTGGGCCGGCGACGGACTCAGACTGATCGCGGCTTGTTGGCCGTCCGCCGTGCCGGAGAGCGACGGGGCCGGAAGAACCGCGATCGTGTAGCGATCCCCGACACCGGCCCCCGGCGGCACCGCCACGGCCAGCAGGCTCACGACGCCGAAGCTGCTGACCTGAAAGCTCACCCCGCCCACGTAGGCCACCGCCAACTGCGCCCCGGTCCCGACCGCCTGGGCACGGGTGACGGGGAGGTTGGTGCTCCCGATGACCAGGGGCACGAAATCGTTGGGGGACATGGCCACGACCCGGGGCAGCGTGGCCAGCGGCAGCGCCCCGCCTTGGGGCGTGATCTGGACGACAAACTGTAGCGACTTGAGCGAATCGCCCGGCTTGAGGTCGGCCACCACCGGCACCAGCAACGTCGCGCCGGCGCCCGCCACCAAATCGCTCGGAACTCCCACCTGGCTGGCGGTCGGGGCTTGCCCACTCACCGTCACACTGCTCTGCCCCCCGACCACCGCCTTGACCCGGAGGAAGGACAAGTCGTGCACCGTGTCGTGCCAATGGATCACACCTTGGGTGTTGGTGATCACCTGGGTGACCGGGTTGTTGGTCGATGGGTCGCTGCCGTCGGTGGTGTAAAGCAACAGGCCGCTTTGGAGGAAGTTCGTGCTCACGGCGGCGGCCTGAATATCGACGCCCATGGGATAGTAGCCAGCCACTAGACTCAGTTCGGGCGGCGGGACCACGAGATTGGTCGTGCCCGCCCCCGCGTTGCCGCCGGGCACCAGGTTCACCCCATCCACTCGCCGCACGAGGTCGTAGTAGTCTTCGGTCGTGTACACCACCCCGGTCGGGTCCACCGCGACCCCGACCGGGTCGCGGGCTTCGGCAAATTCGACGCTCCCGTCCAACCACCCGGGTAAAATGACCGGATTACAGACCAAGCAAGGCTGGTCCACTTCATAGGGATAGACGCCGTAGAGCGTGATCACCGTTCCGTCCGGGCGGATGATCCGGACCCGCTCGTTCGCGCGGTCGGCCACCACCAAGCTGGAGTCGGGGGCTTTAGCGACCTGCCAGGGCGCGCTGAACATGGCTTGGCTCCACAGTCCGTCCCGGTAGCCGGCGACCCCGGTGCCGATGACGCTGACCTGGTTACCGGTGGCCGGGTCAATCAGCCGCACGACGTTGGCCCCGGTATCGCTCACCGCCAGGAGCCCGCTGTCCAACACGGCAATCCCGTTCGGCTGCCGGAGGCCGGTGAAGACGAAGGTGACGGCGCCGCTTTGGGCATCGATCCGCTTCACCGCGCCCCCGGCCTCCGTCACGTACACGTTGGCGTTCGTGTCCAGGGCAAAGGCCGTGGGGCTCACCAGGTTGGTGGTGAGGAGCATCGGCAGGGTGTATTGCCGGTCGAACCGGTCGTACTCCAGCACGAAGCCCCCTCCCTGATCCAACACGTAAAAGTTGTTAGTGAGGTCCACCGCGACCGCGACCGGATGGACCAGGCCGGCGATCACGGTGCTGGTCACGCCTTGAACCAAATCCAGCTTCCGGATGGCGCCGTTGTTGCTATCCGCCACCAACAGGTTTCCCGACGCATCCACCACGCAACCCATCGGCCCGCTGAACTGCGCGGCCTGTTTGGAATTGCCGTCCACCCAGCCAGCGTCCGGACCGCTGGGACTCAGCCGGCCCCCCGCCAGGGTCTCGACGGTCTGCCCCCGGGCCGCCGCGGTCAGCAGCGACCCCAGCAGAACCAAGCCTAAGGCAATTGGACAACGACGGCGCATGGTTCGGTCCCGTTCACGGCGTCGAGCTCGACCCGCTTCCGTGCTTCCAGTCGTAGGGCTTGCCCGTGTCCCAAAACGACTCCGGCTTGTCCCCCGTATCCATCGGCGAGGTCTTGAGAAACGAGGTCTGCGTGGGCTGGAAGTCGGTGTCCCGAATGATCGTGGGGGTGAGGAAGATGAGGAGATTGGACTTGTTGCGTTGTTTGAGTTCGTGGCGAAAGGCCAAGCCCAGGACGGGCAGGTCGCCCAGCAGGGGAATCTTCGTGTAAGCCTTCGAACGGTTATCACTCACCAAGCCGCCCATCACCAGGGTGTTGCCACTGGGGATCAGCACCCGCGTCTCGATCCGCCGCACCGCGTAAATATTGGCTTCGTTCACCGTCCCGTTGAGAATCTTTCGGTCCACCGAATCCAGGGTGGCGACCTGCGGCACCACTTTGAGGGAGATTTGGTTGGTCCCGGCAATGCGCGGGGTGACCTCCAGGGAGGTGCCCAGGTTGGTGTAGGTCACCAGGGCGCCGGCGGGAGTAAGCTGGGTCCCCGGAGTGATTTGATAGTTCGGATAGAGGCGGGTCACATCCAGCGTGGCCGTCTCGTTGTCCAACGTGACCGCGCGCGGGGTGGCCACTACCTCCGTCTCCGTGTCGGAGTTGAGAAAGGAGAGGACCGCCTTGACGCCGTCGGCGTTGAGGAAGCCCACGTTGGGGAAGAAGCCGCGGGCAGTGTCGAAGTTCAAGCCCGGGGGCCCGACCCCTGAGTTGCCCAGCAGGGAGCTCATGGTCATGATACTGGTGAAGGGCGCCGAGCCGGCGGAGGTGAGCGTGCGCCCGCTGGGGAGGGTCGTGGTGGTTTGCACGGGGGTGCCGGGCGAAGTGGTCACTATTTGCCCGGAGTTCAACCCGTTGCCCAGGGCGATATTCTGGGCGCTGAGCGTGTTCAGCCAGTCGATGCCGCGGGCGGCCGTGGGATTCATGGACGTCTCCAGGATGTTGGCCTAGATGAGGACCTGGCGGGTGGGAGTATCCAACTGGGTGAGGATCGTCTCCACCGTGGTGAATTCCTTCTCCGTGGTCTGGACCACGAGCGAACTGGTGCGCACATCCTTGCTGATCTTGCTGCGCACGGGCAGGGCGTTGGAGAGCACCAGCATGATGTTGGTGGGATTGGCGTAGTGTAACTGAAACACCCGCGTCACCAACGGCTCTTGGGCCGGGGGCGGACGGAACGTGATCCGGTCGATGTGGGTGTTGGTGTTCTCGACGAGCATGAGGTTGTTGTTCTCCAGAACCGAATCCAGCGCCTGGCGGGGCGTCACGTGCTCCCAGCGCACCGAGATGGTATTCGTCAGGAACGGGACCGGTTTGTTCTCCGGGTCGATCCCCGCCGTCACACGCGGGTCGAACAAGAGATTAAGATTCGCCAACCGGCCCAAGCTGGTGATGGCGTCCAGCACCGGTTGATCCTCAATCTTGATCGGCACCGACGCGGGCGCGGCGGCCCGGGCGGGGGTGGCGCTCGAGCCGGGGCTCGTGTTGGCCGCCACGGCCGGGGTCGGAAGACCAGCCGTGTAGGTGACCCGCAGGGTCTTGGGCTGGCTGCCCGGCACCAGCACCAGGCTGTAACGGGAGAGGAAGTCCTCCAGCGCCTGACGCGCCGTGAGATTCTCCCACCGCACCGAGACGGGGTCCGCCCACTTGGGAATCGCCTTGCCCCCGGCGTCCACGCCGTTTTGAACCCGTTCATCCAACTCCAGCGTCAGTTGCGCTTGCTCCGCCAAGGTCCGGATAATCTCCAGCGGAGGGTCTTCGAGAGTGATTAAGAGGATCTTCTCGCCGCTCGGGGGCGGAGCGGGCGCCGCGGCTGGGGCCGGGGCAACACTAGGCTTGCTGGCGGCGGGGGCGTTGGTGGCGGTCGCGTTCGTCTGGGCGCGGCCGCAGGGGCTCGCCCACGGCAGGCCGGCGAGCAGCAGCAAGGCGAGGATTGTCTTCATGCGCTTAAAGAGTTGCGTGCCTGGCGGCGCCCCAACGCGGCACCGGTTCACGGGTTGCCCTCCCGAAACGAGAGCACCCGACGCACGCCATCGACGAGTACCACCACTGAATCGGCACCAATCTCCAGACACTTGATCCGAGCTTTGCCCCCGGGCAACTTCACTTCGCCCTCCTCTCCCTCGGCGAGCGTGGTTCGGTTGATGGTGGCCAAGCGGCTGGTCGGGGTGCGAAGGATGGCGTGCAAGACCAAGCTGGCGGCGGTAATCACCGGCGCCTTGGCTGGCCCGGGGCCCAGACCCGAGGCGGTGGGCGGCGGCGGCGGCGCCCGGCGCACCGAGCGCGGGAAGAACGGGTCGCGCCCGCCGTTGTGCGGGTCGTCGGTAAACGCCCCGACCGTAACCGGCGGGGCGCTGGTCGCGGCATTGGCGGTCGGCTTGGCCGCGTTGGTCGCCCCGGTTTTGGGCGCCGCCGGCGGCGCGGCGGGCGGGGTCGGTCCGCACCCGGGCAAGAGCCAGCCCACCAGCACGCTGGCAGCCATCCGCCACACCGGACCCCAGCCAAACCGACATCGTGAGGCAGCGCTCATGTGGGCAAGGCGTTAGTGGGGGGTGGTCGGCTGAACCAAGGCGACGATCCGCACCGCGAACCGTAGCCGCTCCGGGTCCTCGGGCCGTACCACGTCGGGCACCCGGATCGAAGTTACTTGAAACTGCAAGTACGGGTAGTTGTTCTCGAGGTAAGCCAGGAACTTGCCAAAATCATGATAGTACCCGGCAAACAAGGTGTCGGAGAACGTCGCCGCCC
>JAJXTA010000053.1 GCA_021784265.1 bacterium
CGGCGCGGGATACTGCCCGGGTCGTGGCTGAGGGCGGACCGCCCGGCCCGCCGCTGGGCGGGACGCGAGCGCGCGCCGTGGCGGCCGCGCTGGGATTGGGCGTTGCGTCGAGTCTATGAACGGGTCTTGAATAGGCCCTGGGCAACCCGGAGTCAAGCCGTCTGCCCGGTCGGCGCCGGTACGCCGGTACGCGCCCGGCCTAGAGGGCGTGCGGCTCGAAGCGAATAGCCATCGGCGTGCCGGGGGCGAATCCCGAGCCGAGCCGCACCGGGCAGGAGTGCCCGTGCACGGTGACGCCGAGGTGCCCGTCCTGCCACCGCCAATCGACCACGCCCAGGCGCGTGCCGACGCCGGCCACGGTCAGGGGATGGTCCAACCACGCCCGCGGGACCCCGGCCCCGATGACCAGGACCGGCTCGAGGTTGGACTCGTCCACGTAGGCCAACATGTCCAACTGCAAGAGTATCATCTCGGCCGCCGCCCAGTAATGGGGCGTGACGTTAGGGGGCTTCACCCAGCCACGCGCCAGCCGTTCCCACCGGCCGAAGCTGTTTTCCTCCCCCTGCCCTTCGCCCCACGTATAGAGCCCGGGAGAAGCCTGATGTTCCCAGAACCACCGCAAGGTGCCCCACGCGCGCTCCGGCTGCCGCAAGCCCAGCCATTGGTGCGCCTCCGCCAGAGTGAAGTAGGGCCAGAGCGGCGGCGTCTTGGGTTGATCGAACTGATCGTGGGTATCATCCCAGAAGCCTTGCAGCTTCCATCCATAGGCGGCGGGATCGGAGACCACCCAGGTTGGGTACAAGCCGGCGATGTAGGTGCGTTCGTTCTCCTGCCGGGGGGCGGGCAAGGCCCGGCTCCAGGCGGTGCGCAGGCTCGCAGCCCGCGCCCGCCACCGGCTGGCTGCCGTGGTTTGGTGCAACCGATCGGCCACGGCCGCCGCCTCCAGCAAGCCGCGATAACCGACCGCGTTCACAAACAGCACCGGCCGTTGCCAGTCCATCCGGCCTTGGATGAGGCCGTTGGTCGCCGCCTCGCACACCAGATCGAGGTCTGGGCGGCTGCGATACGCCGGGACCACGGGACCGGCAAAGGGTTCGCGGAGGGGCCGCGGCGTCGCGAGCATCGCCTCGAGGAGCTGGGCCTTGCGTTGAACGTGGGGCCAAAGCCAACGATCAAACTGGGCGTCGCGGTGAGGCGCGGCCAACTCCCCCAGCGCCCACAACGCCAGCCCCGGGGCGTCGGCCTCGGCGCCGAAGCCGCCGAAGAAGTCATGTTCGGCAAAGGGGACACAGAGTTGCCGCGCCAGCGCGAGTTGCCCAGCACGCGCCAGGGCGACGAGCACGTAACTATCGTCGCGTAGCCAGTTGAGCGGATAGTTGTTGGGCTCGCCGGGGCGCGTTTCCTTGCCGACCAAGCCCATCATGAGGTGCGCCACTTGGGCGTCCAGGCAGGGGGCGAAGGCCGGATCGGGCACCTGCAGCTCGACGCCGGAGCGGACCCGGCCATAGGCCAAGGCCGGCACGCTGGGGGAGCGCGTATCTTGGAGCAGGAACTCCCACTGCCCGGTGCCGGGCAACGCGAACCGGGCGAAGCCCCAGCCGTTGTCGCTGCTCCACCCCTGGCCACTGTTCTGGCCCTGAGGCGGCCGCCAGACCCGCTCAGGCCCGAGTTGGACCTGGCTCACCCGCGGGCTGGGAGTGAGGGTCCAGCGCTGGTCGATGAGCAACCGCTGACCGTCCCACGCCAGAGACTCCAGCGCCCCCCCCGCCGGCCCCACGCTCCGCACCACCAGCGCCACGTGATCGCGCGTGCGGGATTGCAGTTGGAGCCGCCACCGCCCCGCCCCGGCGGAGGACCACAGCAAGCGATAAAGCGGGGTCTCGGTCTGGATTCCCGGAATGGTCTTGGGGTCGGTCCAGACCAAGGTCTGTCGCACCTCGTCCAGCGGGATGCTGTCGCTCGTGGCCTGGATGTTGCCCTGGGCGTCGGTGATCCAGAGCGACACACCGAAGGTCGCAAACGCCGGGCTGAAACCGCCGCCGGGCTCGTAGTAGGCCTTGTCTTCCTCCCGGCTGCCCGGCAGGGCCAGCACCACGTGGCCGCGGCCCCGCGGCCAGGGGTCGTTGGGCCGGTCCCGCATCGCCGTCAGGACCGCCTCGCGCGCCGAGGGCTGGGCGGTGGCTTGCCAAACCAGCACCAGCGTCAACCCCACGATGCGGGCCAGTTTGCTGAACAGAATGCGGCGCATGATAGGCCTCCGGCGGGCGGGCGGCCAACTTCGCCGCGACGGCGGTGCGTGGGGCACCCACGCGCGGCGCGGGCACCCGCACCGCGCGACCCCTGACCATCTCGTCCGCGCCCGCGCGAAAGCTGAAGGAGTCTAAAGCGCCCCCCCGGGCCGCGTCCAGCCTGGGGTTCGGCCCCCGGGCTCAGAGCAGCGGTTCGGGCGCCCGCCGGGCGCGCGTCAAGTCATGGACGGTCCCCAAAAGCTGCTCGACGCTGTACGGTTTGGGGAGGAAGGCGTCGGCATGCCGCGCGGCGAAACTGGTGGTGGCCTCGTTCACCAGGCCGCTGGTGGCGAGAATCCTGGCTGCCGGGAAGCATTTGCGGATGGCCTGGATCGTGGGCTGGCCGGCCATCTTGGGCATCACCATGTCCGTCACCACCACCCGGATTTCGCCGTCATAACGCATGCAAGCCGTGATCGCCTCGAGCCCATCCCGCGCCGTCAGGGTCCGGTACCCGTGGGTTTCCAAGGTCATGGTGGCCAGGGCGCGCAAGGCCGGCTCGTCATCCACCACCAGCACGAGCTCTCCCTCGCCGCGCGGCGCCGCGGCGCGCGGGGCGCTCGGCCGCGAAACCTCGACCTTCCGTTGAGTGGGGAGGTAAACCTTGAAACAGGCCCCGCGCCCGACCTCGCTGGTGACTTCGATAAAACCCCCGTGGCTCTGGACAATCCCGAGCACGGTCGAGAGTCCCAAGCCCGTCCCTTCCCCGACCTTTTTGGTGGTAAAAAAGGGCTCGAAGATTCTCTCCCGCACCTCCGGGGCGATGCCGGCGCCGGTGTCGGTGACGCTCAGACAGACATGCGGCCCGGTCTTGGCCCCAGCCTGCCCCGCGGCCTGTTCGGCGCCGACCACCACGTTTTCGGCGGTGAGGGTCAGCGTGCCTCCCGCCGGCATGGCATCGCGGGCGTTGACACAGAGGTTCAACAAGACTTGGTGCAGCTTGGTCGGATCCCCGCGCACGGTCCCGAGGTCGTGGGCGGCGCGCGCCTGGAGAGCGATGGACTTGGGGAACGTCTCGCGCATCAGGTCGCGGGCCTCGTTGAGCAAATGCCGCGGGTTGAGTTCGACCGCTTCCCCACCGGCCCCGCGAGCGAAGGTGAGCACCTGGCGCACCAAGCCCGCCCCGCGCCGGGTGCTGACCTCGATGAGTTCCAAAAGCTGCGCCCGCTCCTCGGAGCTCTGGGCGGTGCGCAGCAGGTCCGCCGCGGTGAGGATCGGGGCCAACACGTTGTTGAGGTCGTGCGCGATCCCCCCGGCGAGCGTCCCAACCGCTTCCATCCGCTGGGCGCGGAGGAACTGGGCTTCGAGCTTCTTCTGTTCGGAGATGTCGGTGTTGATCATCAGGATGGTGGGCGGCTGGTCCGCTTCACCCTGCCGGAGCGTCCAGCGTCCGTGGAACACCGCGGTCTTTCCGTCGGGGCGAGCCAAGCGCAACTCCCCATGCCACTCCCCGGTCTCCTGGAGTTGTTTGAGCGCCGCCGCCTGCTGTTCGACGGTCGGGAAGAGGCTGGAAAAGAAGGTTGGATCGTCCGCCTCCTCGCCCGTCGCACCGAAGCACCGGACCGCGGTGGGGTTGGCATAATGTCGCCGGCCGTTCACATCCACGACCATCACCGCATCGCTGGCCTGATCCAGCAGCCGAGCCAGCTCCACCATGCGCTGCTCGACCGCCTTGTGCTGAGTCACATCGCGTGAATTGACCACCACCAGCACCCGCCCGTCCTCGCGGGCCTGCACGCGGCCGATAGACTCCAAATGCCGCCACGAGCCGTCCTGATGGCGACAGCGGAAGTCCACCCGGTGAGGGGCGTCGGGCTGGTGCACGGCCTGCGCCAACGTGGCGGTGGTCCGCTCCCGATCCGCGGGGTGAACCCAGCCGAACACGTTCTGCCCCACCATCTCCCCCGGTTCATAACCCAAGACCCGCTGCACCGAGGGGCTTTGGTACACCACCACGCCCTCGGCATCCAATAACGTGATGATGTCCAACATATTCTCGGTGAGCGACCGGAAGTGGGCCTCACTGCGCCGCAGGCACGCTTCCAGCTCCTTGCGCTGGGTGATGTCCTGCTTGATCGCCACGAAGTGCCCGATCTGGCCCCCCGCCCCGGGCACCGGCGTGATCGTCGCCTCCTCGTGATAGAGCGTGCCGTCTTTGCGTCGATTCACGAACTCTCCCCGCCACACCTGGCCGCTGGAGATGGTGTGCCAGAGCCGGCGGTAAAAGCCGGCGTCATGCCGCCCGGACTTGAGGAGCCGGGCAGGCTGGCCCACGGCCTCGTCCGGCGTATAGCCGGTGAGCCGCTCGAACGCCCGGTTGACCCAGAGGATGGTCCCCTGGGCGTCGGTCAGCAGGATCGCGTTGGCGGCGGCGGCCAAGGCCGCATCCTGCAACCGCAAGCGCTCCTCGCCGGCCCGTTGGGCGGTGACGTCGTGGGCGCTGAAGATCGCGCACGCCACGTCGCCGCATGAAAGAGTTTCCGCGGAAAGGAGCACCCGGCGGGCCTCTCCGTTCTTGGCGCGCCACTGGACTTCGTGCTGGTCGAAATGCCCGCGGGCGCGCAGGACCGAGACCAGCGGGGAGCGGTCCGGGGGCTGCAGCCACAGGCCCAACTCGGTGGAGGTCTTCGCCAGCAACTCTTGCCGCGAATAGCCCGTTAACTCGACAAAGGCCTGGTTCACCTCGAGCAACCGCCCCTCGGCCAGCGTGCTGATCCCCACTGCCACCGGCATGGTGTGAAAAACCCGGCCAAAGAGCTCGGGCGAGGCGCACGGGAAGCGGTCGGCCGCCGTCGGGTGATCAGGGGCCAGCGCTGGCGCCAACTCAGGTAGTGGTCGATCAAGGGCGTTGTGGTTCATAAATCCAGGGTAACGGGGATTGGTCCGCGGCACGGAGACCGCCAGTGAGGGGTTCATGCCGACCATCCCATCAGGGTCGTGGGGTTGCGCCGTCGGCGCTGGGCGTCGGCGCCGGGATGAAAAGCTGGCTCACCAACCGTGGAAAGTCCGTGCCCAAGCGGGTTTTGGCGACGAAGCCGCAGGCGCCGTGGGCCGTGCTGGCAGCCTGCCACGCGAGGCTGTCGTGGGTCGAGACCACGACCACTCGCACCTCGGGAAACCGCTCGGCGATGATCCGGGTAGCCTGCAGCCCGCCCATCACGGGCATCTGCAAGTCCATGAGCACCAGGGTTGGGTGCAGCGCGGCGACCTGGGCGAGGGCCTCGCGGCCGTTGGACGCCATCCCAACGACCTGGAACGCGGCCTGCGTCTCCAGGAAATCGGCGAGCGTCGCCAACGCCACGGGTGAGTCGTCCACGACCAAGGTTCTAATATGGACGGTGAGCGGTGTCGGCGTCGCCGTTGAAGGGTCGTTACGGTCCTTCACAAGGGACCCCAGCCTACGCCGGCCCCGGGCGGTGGGAATCCGGGAAACTGTGTAGAGGCGGGCCGCGGAACTGTGTAGCGCCTGGACTCCGGCGGGGGTCGCTCCCGGGACCTCGTTCCACCATCACTCTTGCCCGGGCGAGGCCGCCGGGCGAGCAGGGCGACCCCCAGGGAGGATCACCCTCCCACCCGCTCGGCCACCTCGTAGCGGAACATGCGCTTCTTCATCCAGCGCACGGCGAGCAGATCATAAAACGAGGCGAAGAGCCGATTCCAGACGCCGTAGTGGCTGGAGCCGGCGAAGCGTGGATGGTTGTTGACCGGGATTTCGGTGACGGTGAAGCCCTCGATCTTGAACAAGGTGGGCAGGAAGCGGTGCATCCCCTTGAAGAACTTCAGATTCGCGATACACTCGCGCCGGAAGACGCGATAGGTGCAGCCGGCGTCGGCGATCTGCTCGCCGCTGAGCCGGTTGCGGACCCAATTGGCGATGCGGGAGGAGAGGACCCGCACAACGTTGTCGCCTTGGCCACGCCCGGCGACGCGCGTGCCGCACACGCAATCGTACCGGTCGAGCGCCGCCAGGAACTTCGGCAATTCGGCCGGATCGTTCTGCAAGTCGGCATCCAGCGTGGCGATGGACCGCCCCCGCGCGGCCTGCATGCCGGCCCAACTGGCCGCGCTCTCGCCGCAGTTCCGGGCCAAGCGCTGGGCCCGGACGCGCGGATCGGCGGCGGCCAACTCCTTGAGCACCGCCCAGGAGCCGTCGCGGCTGGCGTCGTCGGTCACCACCAACTCATAGTCGATCCCCAGCGGTTCCAGCGCGGCGTGGATGGCTTGGTACAAGGCGCGGAGGTTGGCCTCCTCGTTGTAACAGGGCACGACCAGGCTCAGCTCGGGGGCGTTGCTCATCGCCGGCCGTAGAAGGCGGCGATGGCGTCGCAGACACGGTCGGCGGCCTCCAGCGTCATCTCGCCATGAATGGGCAGGGAGAGGATGGCGTTCACCGCGGCGTCGGTGCGCGGCAGGGGGGGCACGTTGGGGAAACGTTGCGTCACCGCCGGCTGCCGGTGGTTGGGGACCGGGTAATGGATCCCAGTCTCGATCCCCTGCCCCTTGAGATACTGCTGGAGTTCGTCTCGCCGCTCGCACCGGACGACGTACATGTGATAGACCGCGCGGGCCCAGGGTCGCTCCACTGGCACGCGGACCACCCCCGCCAGCCGCTCGTGGTAGCGGGCGGCGATCTGGCGCCGGTTCGCATTGAACCGTTCCAGGTGCGCCAACATCACCCGCCCGATGGCGGCCTGGATCTCGTTGAAGCGAATATTGAAACCGGCCAGTTCGTGGTGATACTTGTCCTTGCGCCCGTGATTGCGCAGCATCCGCACGCGCTCGGCGGTCGCGGCATCGGACGTGACCAGGCACCCGCCATCACCCAGGACGGTCAGGTTCTTGGACGGGAAAAAGCTGAAGGCCCCGAACGGAGCGATGCCGCCCACGGTTTTGCCTTTGTATTGGGCGCCCTGGGCTTGGGCGCAGTCCTCCAGCACCCAGAGATGGTGCTTGGCCGCCACCGCCAGCACGGGGTCCAGGTCCACCGGGTGACCATAGAGATGGACCGGGATGATCCCCACGGTACGCGGGGTGATCAAGGCCTCCAGGTGGCTCACGTCCAGGCAGAAGCTCTCATCAATATCCACGAAGACCGGCCGCGCCCCGCAATGGATCAGCGGCTCCATCGTCGGAAAAGCGGTGTGGGACGGCACCAGGACCTCGTCCCCGGCGCGCAAGCCCTGGGCCAGGTGCAGGACATAGACGATCATCGTCCAGGAGGAGCCAAGGATGGCCTGCGCCGCCCCGGCGTGCCGGGCCAGCTCCCCCTCGAACGCCTGGCACTCCTTACCCAGGATGTACTGGCCGGATTCGAGGGCGCGGAGCGCGGCCGCCTTGACCTCGTCGTCAACAAAGCAGCGGGAGAGGGGGATCTTTTGCATAATCAGGTCGATAGCGGAGAGGAGGTTTGGTGGGCGCGGGGGAGGTGAGGCGACTCCGGTCACGCGGCAGCGGCTGGCGGCAGGGGGACCGTACGCCCCTGGGCGGCGGACTCGACCGCCGCCTCCAGCACGCGGACGCTCTGGTAGCCGGCCCACCCGTCGGCCCCAGCGGCTTGGCGGGTCCGCAGAGACCCCAAAAAGGCCTGTACCTCCGCCAAGAGCGGCTCCACGGGCGCGCACTCGACTTGTTCAAAGGCGCCTTCGTTGGCCGTGAAGCCGCGTTCCTGGCGGACATGCCGATTGGCGAAGGTCTTAATCTTGTACTGGGCGACATTAAAATCGCAGACCGCGCTCAGCTCGGTGCCGGTGAGAATCAACTCCCGGACCTTGCCCGGGTAGAAATAGTTGGTCTCCACCACGCCCCAGGCGTGTCCGCGCGGCGCCGCGTAGTCCAAGACCAGGACCGAGGCATCGTCGAACCCCGGCCCGCGTCCCAGAAAGTCCCGCATCCGCGCGGTGACGTGGGTCGGGATGGCATCAAGGAGGAAGTTGAACAAATCGACGAAGTGGACCGCGTCGGCGAAGGTGATGCCGGAGTCCATCCGCGGGCGCTTGAAGCCACTGAAGTTGGCCCGCAACATCTGGAGCCGGCCAAACCGCCCCTGGTCAATCGCCTGTTTGAGCCACTGGCTGGCGGTGTCGAAGCGCAAGATGTGGCCGACCTGGAGCAGCCGGCGCCGCTGGGCCGCCAACGCGGCCAACTCGCGCGCCTCGGCCGAGCGGAGGGTAATGGGCTTCTCCACGAACACATCCTTATCGGCCGTCAGAAACTCCTGGCAGAGAGGGAAATGGGTTTCGGCGGGCGTCACAATCACCACCGCCTCCGCCAGGGCGGCGAAGCGGCGGTAATCGGCGGCGAGGTGATCCGGCGCCAAGCCGGCTTTACGGGCAGCCTCCAGCGCCGCCGGCTGCGGGTCGGCGACGAATAATTCCACCGGCAACGAATTGAGCACGCGGAGGTGGTTGGCACCCCAGCGGCCCACCCCAAGCAGCAAGACTTTGGTCATGGCGGTTGCGTTCAGACGCGGCATCCATCCCGACGCCCCGGCTCACCCGGCCCGGCGGGCGGGCGGGCGCCGTCGGCAGCGAGGGCCGGCGTCCCTTTATTTCCCCAAAAGGGGCGCGGGCTGCAAGTCAAAAGGCCGGGCCGGCGGCATTCGGGAGTTGACAAGGGGGCGCTGCTGCCTTACTTAAGCTGCACAAACGTTATCAATATGAAAAACTTAACGAAACCCATGTGTTACACTGCCGCCCTCAGCCTCCTCCTGGGCGGCGTTGGCCTCCTCACCCTCCCGGCTCGGGCGGCGGACGACCAGAGCGTCACGGGCGAGGTCGTGGACCTGATGTGCTACCTGGACCACGGCGGCAAGGGGGCCAAGCATTCCGGCTGCGCCGAGAAATGCATCAAGTCGGGCGGACCCGTGGGATTGCTGACCAAGGACGACCAGTTGTACCTGGTGATCGGACAGCACAAGCCGATGAATGAAGAGCTTGCGACCCATGCCGCGAAGACGATCACCCTCAAAGGCAAGGTCGTGGAGCGCAACGGGATGAAGATGATCGAGAACGCCTCGATCCAGGAGTAGCGCCCGCCGGAAAGCCGCGCTTCTAAGACGGTGGGCTTCCCTCCGCGGCGGCGGTGCTGCTAGGCTTGGGCGTATGGAGTTTCTACGCCAAGCCGGCCAGGAGCCGGAGTACGGGCATGTCTTGCTGAATCACCTCCCGCTGACGGGGTTGCTGGTGGCGGGGTTGGTGCTGGGCATGGGGGCATTGGCGCGCCATCGCGGGACGGTGTTGGTAGGGCTGGTATTGGTGAGCGCGTGTGCTTTGACGGCGTGGCCAACCTATGTCCTGGGCGAGGCGGGGTTTGATCGGGTGCTGTCGATGACGGACCGCGCGGGTGAGGCCTACCTCAAGCATCACCAGGCGTTGGCCGAGCGCTGGGTCTGGCTGTATTACGTCACCGCCGGGGCCGCTCTGGTCGCGCTCGGGGTGGCCTGGAAGTGGCCCCGGTCGATCCGGGTCTGCGCGGCGGAGAT
>JAJXTA010000054.1 GCA_021784265.1 bacterium
GTGGCGGAGACAGTGTCCCTCTCGGCAAGCAGGGTACTGGGAATGTTCCAGAGGGCACGCGCTTTCTGCGGAGGTTCAAAGTCCGTGTCTCGCCGCTCGAAACTGAATGGCGAGAGCGAGGCAGGGTCACCACTCGCAATCACGTCTTCAAGCACGGGTGTTTGCTCGTGCTCCGATTCTGGCAGGAGGGCACGCAACGCCAGCCATATCGGGTGCCAGCGCTTCTCCAGATCTTGCGGCAGAGCCACAACGAGAAGGGCTTCCTTGACCTGACCATACCCGCGCGCCTCGGCGGCACGAAGGGAGGCGAGACGTTTGCTACCATCGTCAATCCCCACTCCCGCATCACGCAACATCCGGAACTGCTGGGCAGACCAACGGCAGCTAATGGCGTCGGCTGTCCCCACCCCCAGCCAAATGAGCCAGTCGCACGGACCATCAATCTCTGAGAGCGATCGCACCCGAATCGGGCCGCCATCGGCTTCGATGAACGGTCTTGTTTCCATACCGTCGGTTAGCGCCTCTCCCAGCAAACGCTCCAACTGTGGCTCGGACAAGGCCGTGCCCTGGCTTTCGGCCAACTCACCGAGCAACGCGGCCTGTCCCGCTGCGACCTGCAGCGCTTCAACCAAGTCCGGTCGCTCGGCACCTTCTTTGGTCAGTAATGCCGCTCTGCCGGCTGCCCACTGGGCGACCAGGTTGCACCGAGCGCGCACAAGTCGTGAGGCCATCCCACCGCCACGCGCGGCGCGCTCACCCCCAAACCACGCGTTCAGTCGCTCTCGCATCTGCTCTGGATCGTCTGCCTCGGCGCAAACCTTATCTTTGGCCGCGTTCCACTCGCTGCTGCCCAGACCGGGTTCCCGCGCCAGTGCCTCGGCAAGTCGTGATGCCGCCTTCCGGGCAATGGGGAGAACCGGGAGCGTCAGGAGATCCAGCAAGGCCTGTGGATCCACAGGATCCCAGCCTAGTGCCAGACTCAGTGGTAGCACCTGCAGCACCGGGTGTGCGCGCGACCATCCGGCTGCCCCTGTGGTTGGGAGGCCGATGCGGTTCAGGCAGGCATCAAGGCGCAGCGCCAGCTCATCATCCTCACAGCAGACCACGGTCCTGGGAAGCTTGTCCGGAACCTGCGCCAACGCAGCCGCCACGAACTCCACGGCGGAGGTTTGGCTGCGCGTCCGGACATGACGGAAGGTTTCATCGGAAGCGATCCTCTCTATCGTGGCGCCGAGCAGTGCAGTTTGCGACCTGTGCAATGCCGAACCCGCAGGCCCGGACGGGACGCTGGATGGGGGCTCCGCAAGGGTCAATCTCGCCAGAACCCTTTGCCAAAGCGGGGGCCACACGTCAGACCGATCGTGAAGCGAACATCGATGAGGCGGCAGAACGTGGCCAGCATGCAGCGCCTCAAGCACCCGTCGCAGACGTTCCGCTTCCCCGGGGAACTGGAAAGTCCGATCCTTCGCCACGCGGGAGAGGACGCGCACGAAATCCGGATGCACTTCTGAATCGGCTTCCTCCCAACCCGCCAGAAGCAGTTCGTCCCGCCTGGATAGCAACTCCGCTGCCGTGGCCCAGCGATCCGCTTTCAAGCTTGCCGCGAATACGGATTCGTTGGCGGCATCCAGTGCAGCGGCGAATTCCGAAATGCGGCTGGCATGAGAAACCCTCGCCACCGGCAGTCCCAACTGGGTCTCTAGCCAGTGCAACAGCGTCTCGGGGCCACCGAAATACTCCCCGACCTCACCATGCCCTAGGTGGGAGCGGAACTGCCCGGCGGCGAGCCGAATGAACAACTGCGGGTTCGATATCATTCTCCTTCAAGATCCAGGAATTGCGTTCTGTTGGCCAGGGCTCGCATGTAGTCGGCGTAACTGGTTGCTGTGGTCGATGTACGGTCCAAGCACTTCAGGATGGCTCCAACTTGACGCGCCGCCCGGACTGTCATGGGCATCGAATTGTCGAACTGTGGGTTGTTCCAATTCATCTTAGTCAGGGCCAGGATTTCCTCCGCTGCTTTGCGGGTCGTCGTGAGGTGGACCCCATGATTTTGACAGTAAAGCGCAGGAATTCGGTCACGCTCCCAGGCTCGGCGGGATCAGTCCTATTCGTTTTACTTGGTCTCACTGCTGTGCCTTTGCTCCACTCAACCACTCCCTGCCTCCGCCGGTCCAGCCCGGACCGCGGCCCCAAGGCCCCTGAGGACAATCGGCGGCCAACGGAGGGGCACGAGGAGTCATTTCGCACCCTATTTTCATCGCCACGCGGCGGGCTTGGCCCCATGCAACCCGGGCGAGTGATACCACTCCCCGGGCGTGGCACGGCGCAGCGCTTGGTGCGGCCGTTCGGTGTTGTGGATGAGCGGCACCTGCCCCCAGCCCCGTCCACCGCGGCTTGGACTGCGGTCCGTCCTCACGCCTGGTCCAGGCGTTGGGCGCGCGAAGCCAGGAAACGCTGGCGCCATTCCGCCCGGGAAACCTTGCCGCGCTCGTTCGCCGGCAGCGCCTCGATGAACCACCATGCGCGCGGGACTTGCCACGGCGGCAGGCGTTCAAGCAGAAACGCCTTCAGGACCGCCCCGCTCACCACCGTGGCGGCGACGACGCCCGCCACGATGATCTCGCCGCGGGTGATCTCGGGATCGGGCACGCCAAAGACCAGGCAGTCGGCGACCGCCGGGTGGGTCCGCAACACTTGTTCGATGGTCGTGGGTGCCAGCTTGCGTCCGGCCACGTTGATCTGGTCGCTCGCGCGCCCGCACAAGCGCACCTGGCCGTCGTTCAGCACGGCCAAGTCCGTGGTCCGAAACCGGCCAGCTCCCAAGGTCGGCAACGGTTCCGGCCAATAGGTCTCCGCGACCGCCTCGCTCCGCACCTCGAGCATCCCCGCCTCGTCCACCGCCAGGGTCACCCCGCCGAGCGGCGCGCCCACGCAGGTCTCGTCCGTGCGCGGCACGTCGGTGGCGTCGTAGGCGATGCCGCCGCATTCGCTGGCCCCGTAGAAATTATGCACCTTCAGGCCGGTGGCGTCGTAGATCTGCTGTTCCAAACTCGTGGGGAGCGGCGCGCCGGCGGAAATTGCCAGGCGGACGTTGGCCGGGAGGGCTTGGGCTTGGTGCCAGGCCCGCCACAGGGCAGGGACTCCTGCCAGCGTCACCGCTTCCGCGGCTTGGGCGGCCGCGCGGACCGCTTCCGGCAGTGGAGCGGGCGCAAGAATGAGCGGGATGCCGTGCAGCAAGAGCGGCAGCACCAAGTTCGAGAAGCCATAGGAGTGAGCCATCGAGACGACACCCAGGTTCGGCCACTCGGGTCGCAGGCGCATGGTGGCCACGATGTGGTCCACGTCGGCGAGCAACTGAGCCGGGGTGAACGCGACCAAGCGCGGCCCGCCGGTGGTGGCCGAGGTCATTTTCAGATGCCGACAGCCCGGCGGCGGGGGCACCCCGGGGGGCGCTTGTCCCGGCTCGAGCGGGCAAACGAGGCTGCCGGCACGCCACGCGCTCAACACGTCCAAAAGGAACGCGGGCGTGTGGCCCCGCGGACAGACCCATCCGCCGCGGGCCGCGCTCCCGGACCACGCCTCGGCGGCGGCGTGGAGCGCGGCAAAAGTCCAGCGTTGGCTCGAAGCCGGACCCAGGAGGGCCAGCGCGTCCGGGCGGCTGGCCACAACGGCCCGCCAGCGTTCGTAAAGCATTGTCAGTCTCTTAAGCCACCCGTAACTTCTCCGGCAAGCGTGATTCCACTATGCCGCGCGACCTGATCCCCGAGCCGAGGGCGGGGGAAACCCCGTCGCGGGCGGCGCCGCGGTTCGTGTTCGAGCGCGACAGCTTCGCCTTCGCCAACGAGTTGGTCTGGGCCTATCAGGTCGAGCCGGCCACGGGGAAGATGGCGTTCCGCCGCCGCCGGCCCCAACCGGCCTACACCCACCGCTGCTTCGTCTTGGCCCGGGCGGCTCGACAGTTCCTGTTTCACGCCCGGTTCGAGGGCGGTCAGCCACTGGCGCCGGAGGCGACTTACCGGCGGCTGGTCCGCGCGGTCGTTGGCCGCGACCCCCGCCGGCCGGGCGCGCCGGAGGCGCAGGTGGTGATCCCGGGCTACGCCAGCCTGCGGCAGTTCAGCCAGGCGCAGGAAACCCTGCTCAAGCAGGAATGCGGCGCGGCGTGGGAATCGTATGTGCTCCGGAGCCATTGGCGGATGGTCTTCCCCATCTCGCGCCGCCACCAGGAACGGACCGCGGCCGGCCTGCGGGCGCGGCTGGCGAGCGAGGGTTCGGCGGTCGTGCATCTGGTCCGGTTCCCGCAACTGTCGATCAATCATGGCATGGTGTTGTTCGCGGTGGCCGCCGCGGAGGCGGGGCTGACGTTCCAGGCTTACGACCCGAACGACCCCAGCGGGCCGACCCAGCTTGCGTTCGATCGGGCCACGCGCACCTTTCGGCTGCCGCCCACGGCCTACTGGGCCGGCGGGCCTTTGGACGTGATCGAGATCTTCCGCGGCTGGTGGCTGTGACCGGGCCGGGTCCGCCTCAACCGGGCTTCCGCCCCGGCCGCCAGAAGAGCGAGCCGAAGAACACGAGCCCGCAGAGGTTGATCCCGGCGATGTAACCCAGCTTGTAGAGCCGCCCGGTGTTGACGACCGCATAAATGCTCACGTCCTTGCCCATCAGCAGGCTCGGCAGCGCCATGGGCATCAAGCCGCCATGCAGCATCCCGTAAGCGAACCCCACCCGCGCCCCGGCGGGATAAGCCCAGGGCGACGCCCAGCCGTAGAGCCAGCCCAGCAGCAGCGCCGCCACCACCAGCCGCACCGCCTTCTGGAGCCAACGCCGGGCGGGCGGGCGGGGCAACGGCTTCTCGGCTTGTGTCGCGGGCATGGTTCTACTATTGCCTGAGCATGTTTTTCCGCCACCGGTCCACGCAAGGAGAATACTTCGACCTGCCCGACCGTCCCGCGGCGGAGACGGCGGCGGCCTTTCGCGATCTGGACCGGTTGAATCGGCTTTTTGCCTTCACCAAGCCCTTTGTCGAGGTGCTGCCCCCGTGGCTGGGAGCGCGCCGGTGCGCCCGCCTCGAGGTCTTGGATTTGGGTGCCGGCACCGGGTCGCTGGGCCAGCAGTTGGGCGCCTGGGCCGGCGGACGGGGTTGGCAGTGGCGGTTCACCAACCTCGACGCGAACCCGCTGGCCTTCGGCACCCCGCACGCCCCACGGGCCGTCGTCGGCTCCGCCCTCGCCCTCCCCTTGGCGACCGAGAGCTTCGACGTCGTCGTCGCCTCCCAGATGACCCATCACTTGGCGGATGGCCAATTGGTCGAGCACCTGCGCGAGGCTTGGCGGGTGACCCGCGATGCGCTGATGATTTGCGACCTGCACCGGAATCCGGGCCTCTACGCCCTGCTCTGGCTCAGCACCCGTCTCCTCCGCCTAAGCCGGCACGTCCGCGCCGATGCCCTGATCTCGGTCCAGCGCGGGTTTCGCCTCGGGGAGTGGCGGGACTTGGCGCAGCAGGCCGGGCTCGAGGGGGTCAAGGTGTGGCTCTACTGCGGCAGTCGCATCGTGTTGCAGGCACGCAAGCGCGCCGCTGCCGGCGCCACCACCGCAACCAACGCCAGCTATCGGTTAGGGGCTGAATCTTGCTCGCCTGGGGCCGGTAGATCACCCGCACCGGCGCAAACGCGACCTGACCCCCAGCCCCGAGCCAGCGGAGGAGCAGCTCCGACTCGATCTCGAAATGGTCCGCCGTAACGTGCACCTGTCCCAGCCCCGGGAGGTGCACCAGGCGGAAGCCGCACTGGGAATCGAGGAGCCGGACGCCCGTGAGCTCGGAGAGCCGCGCGGTCATCCAGCGGTTGACCCAGCGGCGCAGTGGTGGCATGGCGCGGGCCTCGCCCATGCGATTGCCCACGACTAAGGTGGCGCCAGTTTGTTCGGCACAGGCCACCAAGGCGGGGATGTCGGCCGGGTCATGCTGACCGTCTCCATCCAGCGTGAGCGCCCACTGAAAGCCCCGCTCCCGGGCCCGCGCCCAACCGGTCTGGAGCGCGACGCCCTTGCCCCGGTTTACCGGGTGGCGGAGCACCTGGGCCCCGGCCGCCTCGGCCCGCACCCCCGTCGGGTCGTCGGACCCGTCATCGACGACGAGCACCGCGGGCAGATACTCCAATACCCCCCGGACCACCGCCGCCACCGTGCCGGCCTCGTTCAAGCAAGGAATCACCGCCACGCAGCGGCTCGCCAGGTCCATTCCTAAACGCTACCCCAGCCCCGGGTGCGACAGAAGGCAAAAGGCCAGGGCGGGAGGGAAGCGGAACGATCCCCGCTATTGCTGGCGCAGGCGGTAGAAGCTATTTCCGGCGCCAATTTGAACCGTCGTGCTGCTCGCGCCGGCCGTGGTCGGCACCGTGGTCCACTGGATCGGCCGGGTTGAAAGGTCCGTCGTGCTTTCCAGCACAAACCCGGCGCCGTTAGACCACGCGAGCGTCAAACTCGTCCCCCGAAGCACCGTCGTCAACCGCGGCAGCGTGGGTGCGGCGGTGGCGAGCCAGACCGCGACGTTGGCGGAGGGTCGCGCCCCCGCAAGCGCGAAGCTCCCGCCAACGCCGATGGCCGCGTTGGGGCCGGAGGCGGGCGTTTCCAACGCTAAGGCCGTCACCGCGCCCGGGCGAGGGCCATTGCCAACGTCTTGGAGCACCCCGCTGCCCACGGCCTGCCATTGCGTCCCGTCCCACCGCGCAATGCTGTTAACGCTGATGCCCCCTGCGGAATCGAACGAGCCGCCCACATAAACGTCGCTGCCAACCGTCAGCACCGCTGAGGCGGTCGGACCGGAAAAACTACTGGAGCTGATGCCGCTGCCCAGCGCCGACCACTGGGTTCCATCCCATTGCGCGACCAGGTTGGCGTTGGTGCTCCCCGCGGAAAGAAAAAGCCCGACCGCGTACAGGCGGCTCGAGTTCGGCGCCAGGGCGAGGCCATAGACCGTCCCCGGTGGCGCCCCGGCAAAGGTGCCGAGGGTCAAGCCCTTTCCCAACGCTGACCATTGGGTTCCATCCCATTTGGCGACGCTGTTGACCGCGAGGTTGCCCGCGAAGCTGAACTTGCCGCCCGCATAGAGGTTAGTGCCATCGAACGCCAGCGCATACACCGTCCCGTTCACTCCCGAACCCAGGGCCGACCAGGTGCTACCATCCCAATGGGCAATATGGTTGACGGTGATCCCGCCAGCCGTGAGGAAACCACCCCCCGCGTAAACGTCGCCGCCGGCACTCGTGAGCGCGTACACGGAGTTGTCCACACCACCGCCCAAGGCCGACCAGGTGCTGCCGTTCCATAACGCGACGTGCGCGGCGGGGTTGCCTCCGGCGTTGGCGAAGTCGCCGCCCACATAAACATTCGTGCCGCTCTGGGCGATGGCCCGCACCCGATTGTCGAGTCCTGTCCCTAAGGCGGTCCAGCCGTCGAGGCCGCCGCTGACGATGCCATTGGCGCTCAAGCCGGCGGCATTCGTGAAGTTGCCGCCGGCATACCAGGTGGAGCCGTTCATCACCATCGCGTCCACGCTGCTGTAAACGCCGAAGGACGGGCTCGGGAAGGTGCCACTAAAGCCATAACCCACCGCGGACCAAGCCGAACCGTCCCAGCGCGCGAGGTTGCCGATACCGCCGGCGGTGGTGAGGCCATCCACCGCGGCAAACTGGCCGCCCACGTAGAGTGAGGTGCCTTGGGCGGCAAGGGCATAAACCACGGGCGTCGAGCTCAGGAAGTCGGTCAGCGGGCCTTGCCCAAGCGCGGACCAGTTGGCCCCGTCCCAGCGCGCGACATCCTGGGCCGCCACCGCACCGGCTTGGGTAAAGAGGCCGCTCACATAGAGGTTGCCGCCTTGGACCGCAAGCGCCGTCACCCCCAACATGCTGCCCGCCGGCAGAGAGACCCCGCCCCCCAGGGCGTGCCATTGCGTGCCATCCCACAGGGCAATGTTAGCGGCGGCCAAAAAATTGGTGCGATAGGTGGTCCCGGCGATCGTGATCGGCGTGCCGCCGACCGAGGAGAATTGACCACCGACATACACCTTCGACCCCTCCACGGCAAGGGCCGACACCGCGCCCTCTCCCGGCACTGCCAACTGCCCCGCAAACCCGTTGTTCACCCCGGAGCCAATCCCCTGCCAATTGCTCCCGTTCCACGCCGCCAGGTCGTAAGCCGGAACTCCGCCCGCGTGCCCGAACCGGCCGCCGACGTAGAGCGTGCCGTTGGTAGCAGCCAACGCCAGGACCGGACCGTCGAGCCCGCCGCCCAAGGCCGACCACTGCGTGCCGTCCCATTTGGCGAGGTTGGTGGCCGCCACGCCGCCGGCGGAGGTGAAGCCGCCCCCCACGTAGAGATTCGTCCCGTCGCTGGCGAGCGCGTTCACCGCCTGACTCCCGCCGAACGAGCCCCCACCGCTCACCCCGCCGCCGACCGCGTGCCATTGAGTCCCATCCCAGCGGGCGAGGTTGGTGGCCGCCACGCCACCGACCGAATTGAAGGTGCCGCCGATGTACACGTTGGTGCCCGCCACCGCGATGGCTGCAACGCTCGCTCCCGCCGCCGGGTTGATGCCGCCGCCGAGGTTTGACCACCCGTTGGAGTCCCAGCGGGCAACGCCGTTCCCCACCAGCGAGAAGTCATTCGTGGAGAAGTTGCCACCAACGTAGAGGCTCGTGGCGGTGGCGGCCAGGGCGTAGATATTGCCCCCCACCCCGGGGGGACTGAACGGTGTCACCCAGTTTGCGTCGTTCGTTTGGGCCAGCCCGCACCGGGGCAAGGTGAGACACGCGGCGGCCGCCGCGATGAGGTAGTGCCGGAGCTTTAGGTTCATAGTAAGGATGATTACGTCTGCGGTGGTGGCCGTCGCAAGCGGAGGGATTCTCTACTCTCTCCCAAGGTGAACCGAACCTGCACGATCTCGGGGCTTCTTGAGGCGAGGGAGGGCGCTGCCGTCAACCTCAGCCGCAAGGCGGCCAAAGCCGGCGAGGAGGTATGGATTCCAGGCGGCGGGATGCTCGGCGGTTTCGATTTCATCGACCCAGCCTCGCACATTCCAGCCGCGGGCGCGGGCGCCGGTCGAGCCGCGGCCATAAAGCCATGACAGTGCACTCGGCGGTTTCCAGGGACGCCGATCCAGCGCCACAGACCACCGTGCACACCACCGCCGCGGCGGGTGGAGCAGGTCGTCTCATGCCATCGAAACGAGGCGGTGATTCTCGCCGCACGGCCGTGGGCGTCAAGGGGAATCGTGTTGGGAAAGGAGACCGAAACCGGAGACCAGCGGGCGGGGTCTGGCGCCGCGGCCAGTCCCCGCACCGGGTTTCGCCCAGGCCTGATTGGCCCGCCGCCGTCGGTCGTGCGGTCCGGCCTGCTCAGACGGGGCGCTCCTTTGACCTATCTCGAACCTGCCGCGCCGCCAGAAGGAACCCAGGCGCAGTTTGGTCGTTCCGTCCATGCAGTCCGGAGGTTAGGCCAACTCCGGCGCAGAAGCACGCCCTCGATCGTTTCGGCCGAGCAACGCGAAGCCCCTGCCCCGGCGGGCGAAGGGCGCAGGGGGCCAGACACCCGCCGCGACACGCGCGCGGGCTGAGCCGTTGACAGCGGGCGGCGGGGTGAGGGCGGGGTTCCGACAGGCCCCTCGCCCGCTGACGTTGCGTGGGCGCGCATTGGCCTTGCCAGCCGACCTCGTGCTCGCCAACCTCTTCCGGTTGGCGTTGGACGGCAGGACGCGGTCCGTGGGCC
>JAJXTA010000055.1 GCA_021784265.1 bacterium
GCGCGTCGAGGCCATTGGCACCCGCAAGATCATGACGGACAAGAACACGCCGGGCACGCCGATGCGCGACAGCCCCGAGTGCATCTCGGTCATTGCCGAGTGTCCCAACGGCGTCACCCTCTTGGTAATCAGCAGTTCGGTTAACGAGAAGGGGCTCCCGGACGTGGTGCGCGGCCAGAAGGCCACCATCGAACTCGGCGGCAACCGCGTGGACCTGATGCCGGAGCGGCCTTTTACCGAGGAGGTCGACCCCGAGAGCTACAAGGACCTCACTCCGGTCGAGGACGTGGGCGTCCATGAAACCAACTGGCTGGACAGCATCCGGGCCAATCAACCGCCCCACGCCCATATCGACCTCGCCATCCGCGTCCAGACCGTCATCTGCTTGGCGGAGATGTCGCAGCGGCTGGGCATCGCCTGCCACTTCGACGAAGCCACCCGCACGATCACCGACGGGGCGGGGCGCAAAATCCCGGCGATTACCTACGGGACCCTGGAACGGTCCTGAGCGGTCTCCTTCACCCGCGCCTTCGGGGGACGCGCCGCGGCCGGCGCCGACCGCGGAGGTGCGCGAGGGCTGCACGGCGTTGAGTTTGCGGCCGACCGGCGAGGGCAACCCGCCGGTCGGTTTTGTTTTGGTGAGGCGCAACCGCCGCGGTAGATGGTCGCGGGCCACGGCGCCCACCACCGCTCGGCCCGGGGCTGGGGCACAACTATGTCGGTCCAAACCGTCACCGTCGCGCGTCATGCCATGGCCACGCGCTTCGAGATTCTATTGCACGGCGAGAATCCCACGGCGTTGCGCGCCGCCGGGGAGCAAGCCCTGGACGAAGTCGAGCGGTTGGAGGACCAATTAAGCCTCTACCGCCCCACCAGCGAGATCAGCCACGTCAACCGCTACGCCGCCGAACGCCCCGTGCGCGTCACCCCCCCGGTGTTCGCCCTTCTCGCCCAGGCCCGCCGGCTCTGGGAAGAGACGCACGGCACGTTCGACGTCACGGTCGGCCCCTTGGTCCGGTGTTGGGGGTTTATGGGCGGGACCGGGCAGTTGCCGGACCCGCAAGCCCTCGCGGCGGCCCGCGCCTGCGTGGGCATGCAATGGGTGGGCCTGGACCCGCTTGACTGCACCGTTCGCTTCGCCCGTCCGGGTCTGCTGCTGGACTTAGGCGCCATCGGCAAGGGCTACGCGATTGATCATGCGGCGCTCGTTCTCCAAGAAGCCGGGGTCACCAGCGCCCTCCTGCATGGTGGTACCAGCAGCAGCTTCGCCATCGGCGCCCCGCCCGACTCCCCCGGCTGGCGCGCGGCGATCCCCCGCCCGGCCGCCCACGCGGCCAACGCCCTGGGCCCTTCCGGGGCGGCCACCGGCCAGGACGCCATCCTCGCCACGGCCCCGCTGCGCGAGGAATCGCTCTCGGTCTCCGCAGTCTGGGGACGGTCCTTCCACGCGGACGGCCACACCTACGGACATGTGATCGACCCCCGGACGGCGGAACCCGTCCAGCGGGCCGTGCTGGCGGCAATCGTCCTGCCCTCGGCCACGGAAGCCGACGCGCTCTCCACCGCCTTGCTGACCCTGGGCGAAGAGGGTCTGGACCTGCTGGCTCGCACCCGACCGGGTTTGCGCGCGCTTCTGGTCGTGCCCGAGACGGGCGCGGGCCGCTTTCGGACCCTGGCTCGAGGCGATTGGCTGCCGGGGGCGGGCGAAGCCCGGGGGGAAGCCTGAGCACCGCCGCGAAGTCACCTGGCGAGCGCCGGCGTTGAGTCCTGGTGCTGGTCCGGCGCTTGCGTCATGCCCGATCCGGACGGTGGCGACGGTGCGCGCGCTGGCCCTCTCCGCAGAGCCGCGACCGTAGGAGAGCGGTGGGCCAGGCTATGGGCCAGTCGTCCCGCGGGCACCCCTGCAACTCGATGCGCCTCATCCGATGGCGGGCCGAGTCGAGGGAAGCGCTTCAGGCGGCTCCCTTTGGCCGCACGCTCAGTTGGCCTGCGCTGGGTCGCGCGGCGCCTGGGTTGGCGCGGTCGGAGCCGGCCGCGAGTGCGGCGCGCCACCGAGGACCGCCACGACCCACACGACCCCAACGGTAATCACCGTGCCGATCAAGGTGAACCAAGGCCAAAACACCCGAACCCCGACGACACTCCTCCACCATCCGCTGCTCCACCCCCAGCGGGGCAGGAGGTCCAACCCCGCGAGAGCGATCACCGACACCGCCATCCCCGCGACCACCGGCAGGGCCCGGCCGCGTGGCCGGAACACGGCCAGAATCAACCCGCCCAGCAACGCCCCGCTGGTCAGCCCCCGCAGCGAGAAGGCCGTGTTGAGCACGAAGGGCGTCTGCCGGCTCAGATAGGCCACCACCACCACCGCACCGGCCCAGAGCACCGTCGAATGCCGGCTGAACCGCAGGCAGGCCTCCTCGCTCCAAGCCCGCCCCCAGTGCCGGACAAAGTCCATCGTCGAGACCGAGGCCAAGGCGGTGAGGGCGGAGCTGGCCGAGGACATCGCCGCCGCGAGGATGGCCACGATCAAGAACCCGCGCAGCCAGTGCGGCACCGCCGTGAGCATGAAGATCGGATACACGTAGTCGTGCTGCCGCACGCCCGGCGCTGGTCCCGGAATCGGAATCGCAAACGGAAAATGCTGGTAATACACCCAGAGCATCACCCCCGCCGCCAGGAACACCAAGAAGAGCGGGAAAATGGCTACCGCACTGAGCACCAGGGCTTTGCGCCCTTCGGCCACGCCCTTGCAGGCCAGGACTCGCTGCACGATGAGCTGGTCGGCCCCGTGCGAGGAGAGCACCATAACCGTGCCCCCGATCAGGCCCATCCAGAGATTGAACGGCTCCGCCAGACACGCCGCCAGGAACCGGCCGAGCCCGGCCTCGCGCAACACCGCGCCGTGCGTGCTGAGCCAAAGGAGCTTCCCAGCGCCCGCGGCCTCGCGCACCGCCCCCGCCCAGCCTCCCGGCAACAACCACGGCACGTACAACACCGTGAACAGGCCGCCGAACAGGAAGAGCCCGAACTGGACCGCATCGGTCCAGATCACCGACCTCACCCCGCCCAGGTAGGTGTAAATGAGGGAGAGGACCACGAACAACACGATCGCAGGCAACACCTGGAGCCCGAGCATCAGTTGCACCGGGATACAGGCCACATACACCCGCACCCCGGCCGCCAGCGTCTCCCCCAGAAGAAAAAGACCACCCGCCGCCTGACGGGCCGACGGGCCGAAGGCCCGGGCGAACAGCTCGTATGGGGAGTAGATCTCACCTTCGAAATAGTGCGGCACGAGGAAGATCGCCAACACCACGCGAGCGATCACGTAGCCGAGGAGCATCTGGAGGAACAGCAGATTACCCCCGTAGGCAATCGCCGGCACGCTGATGATCGTTAGGGCGCTCGTTTCGGCGGCGACAATCGAGAGGCCTATCCCCCACCACGGCACGCTCTTGCCGCCGAGGAAATAGTCGCGCGTGGTGCGCTGCCCTTGGCCGAGCCAAACCCCGAGACCAACGATCCCCAGCAGGTAAACGGCGATGACGCTCCAATCCGCAGCATCCAGGAAGCCGCCGGTCGGAGGCATGGGCTCAGCCCGGCTGGTCCGGCAAGGTCAGACCGACCCGCGGACCCAGCGCCCGCTCCATCCCCTCCCGGAGCACGGGCAGGCACTCCTCGAGCAGCTTGCGGCTTTCCACTTCCGTCAGCGCCAGCGGCCCGGCCGCCGCCTGGATGAAGCCATAAAGCGTCTGCCGCCCGTAGCCCACGAGCCCTTGGCGCAAGGGCAGGGAATAGAGCGAGAGCATGAGCCCATACACCAGGGTGTGCCACCCGCGCGCCTCCCCCCGCTCGACGGCCTCGAAGTAGCGGCGCACCAACCGCAGGCCGCGCAACGGCAGCAGGCGGCGGAGTTGCGACCGCCCGACCACTCCGCTGGCCGCGGCAAACTCCCGCAACGCCGGCTGGGCGCACAGCTCCCGGTCCAGGGCGATCAGCTCGCGCAGCTCATTGCGGCTGGCGTGGCCAAACGCCCGGTGAATCGCCGGGAGATCGACCGGGACCAGCACCTGGACTTGGTATTGCTCGAGGAACCCGCGCAACGCCCCCACGCTCGTCACTCGGCCAAAGGGCGACACCGCGGGCAAGTGCAGGGTCCCGAGGTCGGCCACCGGCCCCAGTTGCTCAGCCAGGGCCGCCGGATCCCCGGCCAGCCGGGCGGCCTCGGCGGCGATGGCGTCAAGAGGTTCGAGCATGCGCACACAGGCGGCCCCCACCGGCCCTCGACGGCACGGCGCGCCAAACCTCAGCGAAGTTGAATTGAGCGATCTCGAGCATTTTCCGCGGCGGCGCGAGTCCGCCACGTGGGGCGCAGGCTACACGGCCAGCCGAGCCACCGCCAGCAGGAAACGCAACGCCGCCGGCCTCAGGCGCGCGGGGGCGCCGTGGGCAAGAACCGCGGCGGGCGCCGGGCGCGCGTGGCCTGCTCGAACGCGTACGCCAGCCCCAGCAACCGCGGCTCGCTATAGGCTCGGCCAAAAAAGGAAAGGCCAATGGGCAGGCCTTGCACAAACCCCGCCGGCACGGTGATGCTGGGATAGCCGGCCACGGCGGCCGGGGTGGTGCTGCCCCCGGTGTCCCGGTCGCCGTAAACCAGATCGGTCACGTGCGCCGGGCCGGTGGTGGGCGCCACAATCGCGTCCAAGCGCTTGGCCGTCATCAAAGCGTCGATCCCTTCCTCCCGGCTCAGTCGGTGGTTCTTCGCCAGCGCCTCCCGGTAAGCCGGTTCGCTGAGCGGTCCCTTGGCTTCCGCCGCCAGGAACGTCTCCTGCTGGAAGTAGGGCATCTCCTCATGCCGATGGCGCTCGTTGAAGGCGATGATCTCGGCCAGGGACCGTACCGGCGCCCCTGGACCAAGGGCCGCCAAGTAAGCGTTCAGGTCAGCTTTGAACTCATACAGCATCACCTGGAATTCCGACTCCTCCAGACCCCCGCCGGTCGGCAGGTCAGCCGGATCCACCAACGTCGCGCCCAGGCGCTGCAACGTGGTCAACGCTTGCTCGATCACCCCGTCCGCCTCCGCGTGCGCGCCGAAGAACCGCCGCGCGACCCCCAAACGCGCCCCCTGCAAACTGCCCGCCGCGAGGAACTTGGTATAATCCCGGTGCGCGACGCGCGCGGTCTGCCGCGTCGCGGCGTCCCGGGGGTCGGCGCCGGTCATCGCCCCAAGCAGCACCGCCGCATCGGTCACGGTGCGCGCCATGGGGCCGGCGGTGTCTTGACTGTGGGCGATGGGGATGATCCCGGCCCGGCTCACCAGCCCCACTGTGGGCTTGAGCCCCACGATCCCGTTGAAGGCGGCGGGAGAGAGAATCGAGCCGTCGGTCTCGGTGCCCACCGCGACCAGACAGAGGTTCGCCGCCACGGCCACTCCTGAGCCTGAGCTGGAGCCGGAGGGATTGCGGTCCAGGACATACGGGTTGCGGGTCTGCCCGCCGCGCCCGCTCCAACCGCTGGAGGAATGGGCGGACCGGAAGTTGGCCCACTCGCTCAGGTTGGTCTTGCCCAGGAGCACCGCGCCCGCGCGCCGCAACTGCTCGACCACGGAGCAATCCCGTGTCGGCTTGGCCCCGACCAGCGCCCGCGAGCCGGCCGTGGTCCCCATCCGGTCGTGCGTGTCGAGGTTGTCCTTCACCAGCACGGGCACACCGTGGAGCGGGCCGCGGGGTCCTTTGGCCTTGCGCTCGGCATCCAGCGCCCGGGCGAGGGCCAGGGCGTCCGGGTTGATCTCGAGCACCGCCCGCAGCGCCGGGCCTTGGCGGTCCAGCGCCTCGATCCGCCGCAAATAGGCCCGCGTCAGGCCGGTCGCCGTCCACCGCCCCGACGCCACGGCGGCGCCGTAGCTCAACAGGCTCAGTTCCTCGAGCTCGACGTCCAGGTGCGTCGGCCGCGCGCTCAGCCCCACGACCGCCGGCGCGGCACTGCCCCACCCCGGCCGACTGCCGCCCGCCACGGTGCCGGCCGCCACGAGCCGGAGAAAGTTGCGTCGCTTCATGCCGACATCGAGCTTACGAGCCCCGGGTTGGCCGCGCAACCTCGGCCCTCACCCTGGTCGGGCCGGGCCTCACCGCACCAGGGCCAGCCCCACCACCCCCGCTACCGCCACGAGCCCGCCCAGGACCGCCCGCGCGCTGGGCCGGTCGCCATCCAGCGCATAAGTCAACGGCATGATGGTCAACGGCGTGGTCGCCACCACCGGCAACACCAACCCGCTGGGAGTCGTCCGCAACGCCCATTGGTAGCAGCCGACGCCCAAAGCGGGCCCGGCCAAGGCGTTCAACCCCACCCAGCCCCACGCGCCCGCGCGCCCGCCGCCCCGCCCCGGCCCCGAGCCCGGCCGGGGGTCTGCCAGCCCCCGCCGGAGTTCCAGCCACGCGAACGGAACCGCGGCGACCACCAACCCGCCCAGAATACGTTGATACGCGGCGGTGCCTCCGTCGATCCACTGCCCGGCCCCAGCCGCGATCGCAAACGCCTTCCGGCTCAGCACCGCGCCGAATCCCTGTCCGAACCCGGCGATGACCCCCAGCCCGGTACCGATAATCCGGCGCCGCGGCGGAATTGGCTGGTGATCCTCCGGCGCCAGCGCCAAACCCACGCCCAACAGAATCACCAGGCCGCAGCCGACCTCCAACGCACTCAGCTTCGTCCCCAGCCAGCCCCACTCGATCAGGGCGGCGCAAGGGGCCGCCACGCAGTTGTTCAGCAGGAGGCTCAATCGGGGTCCCAGCCGCGGCAGGGTCTGGAACAGGGCCAAATCCCCCACCCCGAACCCCACGCACCCACTGAGGAAGAACAACCCCACGGCTCCACCACCGAACCCGCCTCCGACGGTGTGGGCCCACAGGGCCAGCAACCCCGCCCCGAGCAGGATCCGCCAGAAATTGGCCGCCGTGGCGCCCAGCAGCCGCGTCGAGCGGCTGGCGGCCATCACCGAGATCGTGAACAGCATTGTCGCTAGCGCAGCGGGCAGCATCGACGGGCGAGCATGGGCCAAGGCCACTGGATTGCAACCCGGACGTAGCCCCCGCCTCCCTCCACGGCCAACACCGCCCGGACGGTGTTCTGGCGCCCGCCTCCTTCACCCGCGCCAGGGACGGTTCCCCGCCAAACGCGGGCGCACCGGCCGACCGCTGAAAAAAAACTTGCGCCCGGCCGTGGTTGGCGCATAGTAATCTGACCTTGAGTCGCGGGGTGGAGCAGCCCGGTAGCTCGTCAGGCTCATAACCTGAAGGTCGCTGGTTCAAATCCAGCCCCCGCAACCAATTTCAGGGCCTGGAACCTCGGTTCCAGGCCCGTTTTTGTTACCTTCCTTGCGGACGTTCGGATTCTTTCGCCTTTTCGAGTCAAGAACCGGGCGGACAGGGTGAGAAATCGGGGCCAAAGCCAACCACGCCGCCAACGCAAATACACCACAAACACAACGGTCGTTTGTCGCGGTCCCCCGCCGCTCCTGTCCCTCCCGTTGGCCGTCTCCTCACCTGGCGAACAGCGTCTCGATCAGGATGTCCGGCAACCCAGCCTGCGCCATCGCCAGCCCTGACAACTCCTTGAAATAGGCATCATCCTCGGATTCCGCCGCCGGCATGGCCACGCTCTTGGCGGCCAGGTCCGCGCCGAACGGCCCGAACAGGCTGCCGAGCAATTCCCGCCCAACCGGTTTCAGGCATTTGGGTCTCGTGGATCCCCCGAACTTCATCCCAGGCTCATCTTCCTGCGCGTCGTTCCATTTCAGGGTTTCGTATTGTCTTTTCCACCCAGAAGCCTGCCGGAGCCCCTGGGACAACTACGGGCCTGCCCTAATCCGACTTGTTGGCAACTTGTTAACAAGCTTATTCACAACATCGTGGACAGCTCCTTTTCATGCGCTGCGAACGATTCGCGCCCCCATTGGTAGAGCATGTCCAGCTTCACCAGGTTATGCTCCATGAGATCCGTTGCCATCTCGGGTTTGGAGAACGTCTCGCTGATCCGCACCGTGGGCACGTCCTTGAACAGCAGTTTCCTGAGTTGCTCCATCGAGCCCGTGTTCACGTTCAGCGTCTTCTGCAACAGTTGATAGGTGACAAGCCACTTGATCCATGCCGTGTAGAACGGGCGCTTCGGCTCTGGATACGTCCCCACCCCAAGGCTCACCACCCGAATTGCGCTCGGGTCCTTCGCCAGGCGCACGGCATCCGTGATGGCATACAGCGTCGGGTTGTTGGCGCAAAAGCCGCCATCCCCCACATCCACGGTGTCTCCCTTGCTGGTTTTCAGAACGGGCCGTTTGAAAAAGGGGTAGGCTGAGCAGGAGGCTTGGACCGCATCGGCGATCGTGCATCCAAAGCCCGGCGCAAAGGTTCCCGTCTGGCCGTGGGCTTGTTGGATGTTGTTTTTGAAGATGATCGGCTTTTCAAACTCCCAGTGTGTTCCGACGATGCCCACGTTCGTCTTGACAGCGCTGAAATCTGCCTCCCCAAACACTTCCTTGGTCAAATGCCTCAACGCCGCCGTCCGTCCGCATGCCGTCCATCGCCGCATGATCGTTGGGACATGCTCCTTGTACAGCTTGTGGATTTCATCCACGCTGCGGCCCAGGCCGAGCAGCGCCGCGATAATGGCCCCGGTGCTCGTGCCGGAGATAAGCTGGAACCGCTCGCACAGCGGGCCTTTGCCCATCGCCTCAATCTCTTTGAGCACGCCGAGCGTGTAAAAGCCCTTGGCCCCGCCCCCGTCCAGGGCCAGCACCCGCAAGAGGTTGGGCGTGCTTGTTGTCTCCGGTGGCGCAGTCGCATTCATATTGCCTTTCGGATGGGCATCACTCCACCAGCCCCTTCAGGAACGCGTCCTTCGGGTCCGCGTAAAACTCGATGCTGATCTTGGTCGCCAGTTCGTCCGGCAGCTCGAACAATTGCCGGCGCGAGGAAATCGGCATCAGCACGGTGGCAGCCCCTTTCTCCACCGCCAGTTCCGCCACTGCCACGGGGTTCGGGATCATTTCCACTGACCCGCCCAGGTTCAATGCGCCCACGATGATCAGCCCGCCCTTCACGCTCCGCTCGATCAGCGCCCCGCACAGCGCCACCAGCACCCCCAGCCCGACGCTGTGGCCGGACGTGTCCGCGTCCATCGCTCGCAGTTGCACGGAGAACTCATGCGCCCGCGGGTCCCGGTCGCCCACCAGTTCCTTCGACCTGGTGTAGAGGTTCTGCTCCCCATACCGCACGCTCTCGCGGAAAGCCGGCGACACGGGGGCGTTCAGTATCTTCACGCCGCCCCCAGGCCCCACCGTCACTTCCAGCCGGTAGAGGGCCGGCGCTGCGCCGTTCCCGCCGGGGCTGATGGTCCACACCTGGCCGGGCGGCAGCGGGTCGCTCTCGATCCGGTTTTCGCTGTGCAGTTCCGGCGTGGACACAAATTGCTCCACGCCATCCACGCCCATGTGGTAGCTGAAATGGGTGTTGCGGAACTCGGTCCGCAGGAGGCGCTTCTGTTGCTCCTTCACGCGCCGGCGCGATTCCAGCGCCAGGCGCACAATCTGTTCCAGCTCTTCGTCCGGGATCGTCATGGCCGGGTCCGGGTAGAGCAGCTTGATCAGACCGCTCACCGTCTTGTTTACGGCCTCGATGTCGCGCCCGCTCAGCGCCCCGCCCCAGTTCACGCGCCCTTGCAGCGCGGCAATCCGGGTCCCGTTGCGCAGTTTGTTCCAACATTCCGCCAGA
>JAJXTA010000056.1 GCA_021784265.1 bacterium
CCCCTGGGCCATAATGCTGTAGCTCGTCCGGCCCACCCCGGTTCCCATGAAGAGTTGTTGGATATCCTTAAGCCGGCACGGGGTCTTGTTGATGAAGTACTCGCTCCCCCCGTCCCGAAACACCCGCCGCGTCAGCGTCACCTCCTCATAACTGAGCTCCACCCCGGCCGCCTTCAGATGTTCGGCATCAACTCCCCCGATGGTCAACGAGACCTCCGCCAAGCTCAGCGGCTTGCGCTGGTCGGTCCCGTTGAAGATCACATCGGCCATTTCCCCACCCCGCAACGCCTTGGCCGACTGCTCTCCCAAGACCCAGCGTACCGCGTCGGCAACGTTCGATTTGCCGCATCCGTTCGGCCCCACTATCGCCGTGATCCCCGGCTGGAAATTCAACGAGGTCTTGTCCGCGAAGGACTTAAAGCCAAAGACCGTCAAATTCTTGAGATACATCAATGGGGAGGCTAGCCTCGATCCGGTCGGCTGTAAAGTGAAAACCACAAGATAATGTGGTCAGCCTCCGCCCCGCGCACAACTAATCGTTGTCGGCGCGCTCATGCCGACCCAAACCCGCTCAGTTCAACGAGTAATCCTCGGGCGCCTCGGCCAGCAGTCGATACGCGGCGCCTTTTTGGCGCAAGATCAAACGCCAGAGATGCTCCGGGGCTTCGGAAAAGACCAGCTCCAAGGAAGCAGGATGGGTCAGCCAAGCCCGCCGCCGCATTTCGTCCTCCAACTGGCCGGGGCTCCATCCCGCGTAGCCGGCGAACAACCTCACCTTCCGCGCGGCTGAGTACGACTCCCCCATCTCGATCAGGTCATCCAACGAATGGCTCAGGTGGAGGCTGGGCATGACGTTGGCTTCCGGGAGATAGTCCTCGGAACGCAGGAAGCTCAGGGCACCGGGCTGAACCGGCCCGCCCAGGAAGAGCGGCTGCTCCTTGAGGGCCTCGGGCAGATCGGCGACCAGCATCTCCCCCACCTTGTTGTCCGATGCCCGATTGAGGACCAGCCCAAACGCCCCCTCCGCATCATGCCGACAGATCAGGACAACCGTGCGATGAAAAAAAGAGCCGCGCAAGTTGCCGCCATCCAGCAGCAATTGCCCCTGCAGGTATTTCAGCTTCTCGCTCATGGCCCCAACACGCGCCTCACCCTCGCCCGCAACCCCGGCCCAACACCGTCAGCCCGGGGGGGAGACGGCAACCCGATGGCGCAAGTTCAATCTGCATCAACCTTGCCTCCCTGACAACAACGATTAGATTCGGAGGCATGAAAAAGCACGGACGTCTCCTGGTCCTGGGGTGGTTGCTGGTGGCGGTGCTGGTGGCCGCCAGCGGCTGCCGCAGCGATTCCGGGAGCCGTGAATACATCCCCGGCAAGGGCTGGCGCCCGACCTGACATCCAGGCCCGGTGGCGGCACCGCGCCCGCGCCCGCGCGGCGGCATCGGCAGGGTAACCGAGCGGCGAACCCAGAGAGCGGTCTGGCACCACCACGCGGCGGTGTCGGCAGGTCCCCGGTGTGGCTCGACGGCGGCGAAGCGCCCATTGGCCGGAACGGGAACCGGTGCTATAGTGAGGCTCAATGCGGCCAGCGATACTCATCGGACTACTCCTCGGCGCGGCCGGGGTGGCGCAGGCCCAGACGGCCTCCCCCCTCTTCCGCCTGGAGAGCGGCAGCGGGCAGACCCCGCTGTTCGAGCTTTACACGTCCGAAGGATGCAGCAGTTGTCCGCCCGCGGAGCAGTGGCTTTCGGCACTGGTGACCAGCCCCGATCTGTGGCGGGAGTTCGTTCCCGTCGCCTTTCACGTGGACTACTGGGATAATCTGGGCTGGCGCGACCCCTTTGGCAGTCCGGCCTACAGCCTGCGCCAGCGCGGCTACGCCGCCGCCTGGCAGACCCCATCGGTCTATACCCCAGGCTTCGTCTGGAACGGGAACGAGTGGCGAGGTTGGTTTCAAGGACAGACCTTGCCTTCCTCCGATCATCCGCCGGCCGGCAGCCTCACGGCGACGTGGCTCGCCGGACCGCAATGGACGGTCACCTTCAAGCCCACCGCCTCCCAGCCCCGGCTCTACGTCGCCCATCTGGCGCTGCTCGGCTTTGGCTTGGCCTCGACGGTCACCGCCGGGGAGAACAAAGGCCGCGTGTTGCTCCACGACTTCGTCGCCTTGACCCTCGCCGAAGCGCCCTTGCTCCGCCTCGCCGAGGGCTACCACGCCACCCTCAACGTGCACCCGCCTCTCACCGTTAAACCCCAACGGCTCGGCGTGGCGGCGTGGATCACCCTCGGCAACGGCGGCCCCCCGGCTCAAGCCGTCGGCGGCTGGCTGGACACCTCGCCGCAGGCCGCCGGGACTCAGCCGCACTGACCCATCCCGGGGCGCTGCCCGGGTTGGCCCCGCCGTACCCACCGCCAACCCGGGAGGCGGAAGCCGGGGGAGGTTCCGCCCCCCGCCCTCCGGGCGGAGGCCAGACGTGATCCTCATTCACCACCGGGCGGCGGCGGCGGCTCCCCCCCCGCGGGACCCAGGCCGGGAGGGGGAGGGCTCCGCGGCTCAGGTGATACTTACGATTAGATATACTGTCTCACACGGCTCGCGGCGGCCCCGCCCGTAAGCTGAAGAGTGGACCGGCGCGGAACGGGCGGCCTGCCACCGCCATCGGCTCAGGGCCGCGCGACGGCTTGCTTCTTGACAACCCCCGCCCGGGCTCGCCATAACACCGCCAAACATTAGCCCGGTTTCATCGCATGCATGCCGTCGCCCTCAACGGAAGCCCGCGCAAAGGCGGGAACACGGAAATCCTCCTCAAGCAGGCGCTGGCCCCGCTGGCCGCGGCCGGCTGGACCACGGAGTTCATCCAACTCGGGGGCACGGACATTCGCGGGTGCCGGGCCTGTTATCACTGTTTCGAGGCCAAAGACCGGCGGTGCGGGCAAAAAACTGACTGCTTCAATCACTGCCTGGAGCGGATGGTCGCCGCCGACGCCATCCTCCTGGGGTCGCCGACCTACTTCACCGATGTCAGCGCCGAGATGAAGGCTCTCTTGGACCGTGCGGGCTTGGTGGCGCTGGCGAACGGCGGGCTGTTCCGGGGTAAGATCGGGGCGGCGATCGTCGCGGTGCGCCGCGGCGGAGGCACCCACGCCTTCGACACCATCAATCACATGTTCCTGATGTCCGGCGCGATCGTGCCTGGGTCCACGTATTGGAACCTCGGGTTTGGTTTGGATAAGGGCGAGGTGACGAAGGATGCGGAAGCCGCGCGGAACATGAAGGACCTAGGGCAAACCATCGCCTGGCTGGGCGAAGCGATCGGCCGCTGCGCCGTCCCGTACCCGGTGGCGGTGGTGGCAGAATGAGCCCCGCGGGGAGCCGCGTTACCCTGCCCCCGCGGCTAAGCGGGCTGGCCGAGGCCAATCGGTAGCGGGAGCGGGAGTCGCACCCGCGCGGCAGAGCTTATGAGGCTCGCCTGACTCTGATTCTTCCCGCAGGAGAATGGTGGAGGACGGCGGGTGACGCTCCCGCTTAAACCTGCTTGCAGGGCAGGTGCCTCACTTTTCTGCCACGCCCCCCAAACCGCCACCGCGAACTCCACCCGGCCGAGAGGACAGCCCCGGCCGTGAACCTCCGCACAAAGAACCAACACCGCTCGCTCTCTTGCGATACCAACCCACGCCGGGACAACAAAAAACCCCGGTTATGTTTCGGTAAGCAGGGCGGGAGAAAGTACTGCTCTGGTTCAGCCCCTGCTTTGACCGAGCTGGGTGAGGTCGCCGGCGGCCCCGGGTGCGACGCGGCCGGCGGCAAACGCCCGGCGCGACGCTGGGCCTGAGCGCTGCGACGCCGGCGGCGCCACGCCGACCGCCCGACGCCGCCAAGACATCTTGCTCGTATTCCTGCTACCCATCGCCAAACGTCGAAGCCCTCCAGCAGAGCCTCCTGGTGACAGCCAAGGCCTGGTTTCATCAGGCGCCCGTCATACGTGGAAGCGGAACAGGAGCACATCGCCGTCCCGCACGAGGTAATCGCGCCCCTCGACCCGATAGTGGCCCGTCTCGCGGGCCTGGGCGACGGAACCGCACTGGACCAAGTCGCTCCAGGTGACGGCTTCGGCTTTGACGAAGCCCCGTTCGAAATCGGTGTGAATCGTCCCCGCCGCCCGGGCCGCCGTGGTCCCGGCCGGGACCGTCCACGCCCGCACCTCTTGCTCGTTGAACGTGAAGAAGGTGCGCAACCCCACCAAATGATAGGCGCTGCGGATGAGCGCGGCCACACCGGACTCGGCCACGCCGAGTTCCTGGAGATACGCGCGGGCCTCTTCCGGGGACAGGTCGGCCAAATCGCTTTCCAACTGTGCCGCCATCACGACCGTGTCGCACCCGTGATGGGCACGGGCGTACTCGCGCACCTGCTGGACCAGCGGGTCGCGGGCCGCGCCCGGCAGACCGCTCTCGGTGACGTTGGCGGCGAAGAGCGTCGGCTTTTCCGTCAACAGGAAAAGCCCCTTGCTGACGGCCCTTTCCTCGGGCGCCAGCGCCAGGGTGTTGGCGGGCTTGCCGGCATCGAGGTGCGGTTCGAGTTTGTCCAGGACATGCGTCTCGATCAGGGCCTGTTTCTCGGCGCGCTTGACGTCGCGCGCGATTTTTTCCCGGCGCTTGCGCACCGCCTCCAGGTCGGCCAGCACCAACTCCGTGGTCACGATGCCGAGGTCGCGCGTCGGGTCGATGGCGCCGGTGACGTGATGAATATCCGGGTCCTCGAAGCAACGCACCACATGGGCCAGGGCATCGACCTCGCGCACGTGGCTGAGGAACTTGTTGCCCAGGCCCTCGCCCTGCGCCGCCCCTTTCACCAGACCCGCAATGTCCACATACTCAATCGTGGTGGGGATCTGCGCGCTCACCTGGACCACCCGCGCCAGTTGCCCCAAGCGCGGCTCCGGGACGTTCACCACCCCGAGGTTGGGCTCGATGGTGCAGAACGGATAATTCTCGGCCGGGGCTTTGTGGGAGCGGGTCAGCGCGTTGAAGAGCGTCGATTTGCCGACGTTGGGCAAGCCCACGATGCCGACTTTAAGCATACTGCCTCATTCTATTGCCGACATGCACAACCTACCATGAAAAAAGCGACCGCGCCCGGGCTTACAGCCGGCTGGCGGCATCAGCGTCCAGATAGAGCGTGGCCTGGGCCTGGCGACGGAGGAAGGAGGCCGGACATACCGGGCTGATTGGGCCCCGCAGGGCGTCGCGCACCGCCGCCGCTTTGCGCGCCTCCGGCACTACCCCGATCACCTTTTGGCCGGTCACCAGCGCCGGGAGCGTGAGGCTAAAGGCATACTGCGGGACGGCGTCCAGGTTCGGGAAACAGCCCTCCCCCACCTGCTGTTGGCGGCAGGCGGTGTCGAGCTTCACCAGCTTGACCCGCCGCGGGTCGTTGAAGTCGGCCACGGGCGGGTCGTTGAAGGCCAGGTGGCCGTTTTCACCGATCCCCAAGCACACCAGATCGATCGGCTGCGCTCCCAACAGGGCGGCGTACCGGTCGCATTCCGTCAACGGTTCGGGCGCCTCCCCGGCCAAATAATGATACACCCGTGGGTGGACCCGTTCGGCCACGCGCTCGCGCAGGAAACGGCGAAAGCTGGCGGGGTGATCCGGGGTGATGCCGAGGTATTCGTCCATGTGGAACAAGGTGACCCGCGACCAGTCGATGCCGGGTTGGCGCGTCAACGCCGCGAGGAATTGGATCTGGGAGGTGGCGGAAGCGAGGATCGCGGCGGCGCTGCCCTGCGCGGCCACCGCGGCACGCAGGCAAGCGGCCGCCGCCTCGGCGGCCTCCAGCGCCATTTGATCCCGCGTCGGCGCCACCCGCACGGTGAGGGCGTCCACGGTGAAGTGGCGCGAATCCTTCGAGGAAGGTGGGTTAACCATAAATCCGGCTAGGGCCGAAGCGGGCGGTCCGGGGCACCGCGCTCGGCGTCGAGAGGTTCGTTCTGCTTCTGGAGGCGCACCGCCCGGAGGGTAGCGTCGAGGGCCTCCGCCGGTCAATACGCCGGTGCGAGCGGGGTTAGCCCGGTCCCTCAGACCGTCCCGGCCGGTGGCCAGGACCCCAGGGCGGGCCGTGGCCCCGCCTGGGCCGGCGGCCCCGGCCCCGGCGCGCGAGAAAGCGCTTGCCCAAAACGCGAGTGAGGGCTAACCCTAATGGCATCAATCAAGAACGCCCGAGTGGACCACCGGAGGCGGTTGCCGAACCGTTCGCCGAACGAAAGGTGTTTATGAAGCAGAACTTGCGCTGCCCACACGCCGAGCCCCCCAGCGGCCTCCGACGCGGGACGGCGTTTACCCTCATCGAGTTGCTGGTCGTCATCGCCATCATCGCCATTCTCGCCTCGATGCTCTTGCCCGCCCTGGCGCGGGCCAAGGCCAAAGCGCAGCGCACCTCGTGCATGAACAACCTCAAGCAGATCGGCTTGTTTATGCAGATGTACACCGATGACAACAACGACACCTTTCCCGCCCACCGCAATCAAGGCCTCAACACCGCCGACGCCACCCCCTCCCTCACCAACTGGTGGGGCACCACCATCGTCCCGTACGCCGCCGGGCAGAGCAACCTCTTCCATGACCCGGCCATCCAAGGCAAACGCCTGGACGACGGCACCACCTGGGTCTGGCAGTTCAACTGCCACCTCGTCGGTTACGGCTACAACGGCTTCTTCCTCGGCCATCATCCCTACGGCCCTTGGAGCCTGCCCGTGGGGGGCATCAACTACTCGGGCGACGACCAATTCAAACGCAACGCGATCGTCAGCCCGGCGGACAATCTGGTGATCGGCGACAAGGAGCCCTATGGCAGCCCGCCGATGTGGAGCAGCAGTCTCTGGTGGGAATCGGCCTGCATGGACCCGGCGGTAGTCCGGTCCAGCTCCTTCCCGACGTACGAGGGCGTCGAGCCCAAACGTCACCTCGGCGAGGCGGTCATCTCCTTCAATGACGGCCATGCCGAGGCCCGCAAGAGTGTGCTCGTGAATCCCCCGGCCAACCCCGCCGATGGGAGCGCCAAGGCGCTGATCAATTCGCGCTACTGGGACCCGCTGCAGCGGGCCGGCCAGCGTTGACCACCCCGCTCGCGTTGGCGCGGCGGCAAACCGCCAGAAACCATGCCAGGCCTCCTTTATGAACCGATACCGCGTCGGCGGTTTCTCCGCCACGCCGCACAGGCGGTCGCCGCATTGGCGGTGACCGGGGTCGGCCACCTGCCGGCCCAGACCACCACCGACCGGCGGGTCCGCCTCGCTTTGCTCTCGGACACCCACCTCCCCGCCGACCCCAACGACCGCTACCGCGGCTTTTTTCCCTCGCAAAACCTGAAGTCGATCCTGCCCCAAGTCGCCGCGGCCGGGCCCGAGGCGGTGTTTCTGAACGGGGATGCCGCGCGGTTGACCGGGCAGCGCGCGGATTACGAAGCCCTCAAGACAAGACTCGCGCCCCTGGGACAGCAAGTCCCGATCTTCATCGGGTTGGGGAATCACGATCATCGGGAACGGTTCTTCAGCGTCTTCACCCCGCCGCCCGGTTCCGCCCAAGGGGTGCCGGGGAAAGATGTCCTAGTGGTCGAGCGTCCGGACCTCCGGTTCATCCTCTTGGATTCGCTCTTCGTGACTAATCAGGTGGCCGGCTTGCTGGGCCAAGCCCAGCGCCAGTGGTTGCAAGAGTACCTCGCCCGGTCCGATGCCCGCACCACGATCTTGTTCGTGCACCACACTCTGGGTGAGAGCGACACCGATCTGTTGGACGCCGACCGGCTGTTCCACTTGATCCGGCCCCATAAAAAGGTCAAAGCCATCTTCTACGGGCACTCGCACCGCTATCGCTTCGACAAGGAAGGAGACGTCCACCTCGTCAACCTGCCCGCTGTGGGCTACAACTTCGCCGATAGCGAGCCGGTGGGATGGGTCGAGGCGCAGTTCACTCCGGCCGGCGTCGAGCTGACCTTGCACGCCCTCGGCGGCAACCGCGCCCAGGACGGCCAGCGCACCACCTTGCCGTGGAGCGTCTGACGGCGAGGCCCAACCCGCCCGGCCCAACCACCGCGGGAGGCGCTTCTCCCGCCCACGTACCGTCGAATCAGTCGGGCCGGCTGATGTACGTGGCGCCGGCGCCGAAGCTGGGCGGGGCGTTGAAGCTGCCGAAGGTCAGCCCCTGGCCCGAAGCCACATAATCTCGCAGCAGCCCGGCCATCCTGCGCACCACGTCGGGATAACGCTCGGCCACGTTAGTCAGTTCCTCCGGGTCGCTTTCCAGGTTGTAGAGCTGCGGGCGCTCGTGGGCTCCCTTCGCGCGGGGTTCCCAGACCCCGCTGTAGTTCCACTCCCGGTTGCGCGCGGCGCCGACCCAGCCGTAAGTCTGGACCACGAACTCGCGCAGACTCCGGGTCTCCCCCGTCACCAGCGGCCAGCAGTTCTGACCGGTGACCCGCGCCGGGGGCCGCAAGCCCATGAGGTGGAGCAAGGTCGGCATCAGATCGGGAATCTGGACGAAACCCGAGACGCGCTGGCCGGCGTGTTGCGCTCCCGGCAGCCGCACCAGCAACGGAAGATGCGTTACCTGCCCCCGCAACTTCTCCGGGCCCTTGAGGAACTGGCCTTGCTCCCCCAGCATGGCCCCGTGGTCGGCCATGAAGACGACGATCGAGTTTTCCAGCAACCCCAACTCGCGGATCGTGGTCAGGACCTTGCCGAGCCAGAAATCGACGCAACTGGCCTCGCCGGCGTAATTGGCCCGAAAGCGCTCCTTGATTTCCTTGGCGAGCGGGACCGTGGCATAGGGCGGCTCGATATAACTGGGGCCTTGGGCATGGGGCAGGTACCGCCGCAAGAAGTGGGCCGGCGGGTCCCAAGGCTCGTGCGGATCGAAGGCCTCGAGCTGGAGGTAAAAAGGGCGCTGCGCGTGGTTCTGCCGGAGCCACGCCATCGCTTCCTGGGCGACAATTTGCACCAACGAATCCCCCTGCCTCCGCCAGAGCGCGCGGTTGGCCTTGTACTGGCTCAGAAAGGCGTGCAGCCCTGGAAACCGCGCCAGATACCCCGGCGCGGCCAGGTCGCGCACGTCCAACAACTGGTGCGGCGAGGTGCCATAAGAGTCGAACTCTTGCCCGCGGAGCCAGCGAAACACATTGAAGCCGCGCTGAAAATTCCGGCCCGGCCGGAAGAAATGGGGCAGATCGGCGATGAGCGCCGTCAGGTAACCGGCCATCACCAACGTCTCCGCCAGGGTCACGTCCTCGTGATACAACGGATGCCAGCCGGGCAACTGGACCGGTTCCGGCTGAGCGAAGTAATAGCAGGGGATCACCCGCCGCCCGGTGTACAGCGTGCGCCGGATCACGATGGTCGGCATCCCTTCGGGGTAGAAGTCCTCGAAGATCACCGCTTCCTTGGCGAACTGGTTCAGATGCGGACATTCGACCCACCGGCTCCCGTAGCACGCCAAGTTGTCGCGCCGGAAGGTGTCGCTCACTAACACGATGAGGTTGAGATTGTTGCCCCGCTGCTTGGGCGGGCGCTCCCAGGTCGCCCCGCTCGCGGCGGGCAGCGTCGGAGCGTCGGCAGCCTCGGTCCGCGCCCCGAGCCCACCCCCGGCCGCCGCGGCGACCGCGGCGGCGGTTTTGAGGAAGTTCCGGCGAGAGCGAGTCGGCTCGTTCGGCAAC
>JAJXTA010000057.1 GCA_021784265.1 bacterium
GTTCATCACCACCGGCACCCGCAGCCGCCGTTTCAACCGGCCGGCCGCCACGGCCGCGATCGCGTGCTGGGAGAGCACCAAGTCAAACCGCAGCTCCCGCGCCGCGGCCTCGACCAGCCGCCGCAACGCCCCAGGATAGAGAAGGTATTTGAAGTTGCGAAACCGCGTGTACCGCCCCATCTGCCAGCCGGTAAACGGGTGGAGCTCAACCCCGAACTCGCGCCTCACTCCCGTCGGGTCCGCCACCGGAGGCGCGAAGATGTGGACCGCGTGTCCGCGTCGGCGCAGCTCGCGCACCAGATAAACCGCCTCCGCCGAACCCCCGCCGGACGGCGGGTAGAACGGTTCATGCGTGAGAAACGCCAAGCGCATGCGAGCAGGCACGGTCCGGGTTAAGGCAGGGACCGGAGGAACCGGGCCAAAACACCCGTGGCCCGGTCCAGCGCGGCCACCGAAACCCATTCCGTCGCGGTATGCGCTTGGGCGATGTCGCCCGGGCCGAAGACCACACTCGGGGTGCCCGCCTGGGCCAGGACCGAAGCGTCGCAGAAGAAATGGACGCCCACGGGCTTCGCTTGGCCGGCTGCGGCCATGAGCGCCCGCACCAGCGGCAGCCGGGGCTGGGTCTCGAGGGGGAGGCACGCCGCCGTCTTGCTGTCGGTCAGGATCGCGGGCAACCGATGCCGGCGCAGCAGCCTGCGGAGGTCGCGGCAGACGCCCGTCAGGGTCTCGCCCGGGAGCGTGCGCCGGTCCAGGGTGGCAACGCAGCGGTCCGGGACGATGTTGGGTTGGGTGCCGCCGTGGAGGCTGCCCACGCTGATCGTCGCGGAGCCCAGCAGCGGATGCCGGCGTGCGCGCAAGGACCGCGCGTAAGTGGTCAGCAACAGTTCCACCACCCGGGCCATGCGGTGGACGGCGTTGATCCCCAGCTCCGGGCGCGCGCCGTGGGCTGCCCGCCCGCGGGTCTCCAGGTGGAGCCAGAGACTGCCTTTGTGCGCGGTGACCACCTGGAGGCGGGTCGGCTCTCCCACCACGGCCAAGGCCGCCCGCCACCCGGCGGCGGCCAGGGCCCGCGAGCCGGCCTGTTCATTCTCTTCGTCCACCAGCGCCGCCAGCACGATCTCGGTGGCCTGGGGACGCGGACCGGCCTGAGCCACTTGGGCCAGCGCGACGAGCATCGCCGCCAGGCTCCCCTTCGTGTCGCACGCCCCGCGGCCATACAGCCGGCCCCCTTTCTCGACCGGGGTGAACTGGCCCGCTTCACCCCCCACGGTGTCGGTGTGCGGCGCCAGCAGGAGGCGCTGGCGCACCCGGCCTCCGGGCGCGAGCCGGGCGAGCAGATTCGCGCGCCCGGGCAGGACCACCTGCTGTTCGACCTCCAAGCCGGCCCGCCGCGCCACGCTGGCCAGGTATTCGACCACGCGCCCTTCCCCGGCGGTCGGGTGCTGCGGCGGCGCGAAGGCCGGATTCACGCTCGGCAGCGCGATCAGCTCACGGAGTAACGCGGCGGGTTGTCCTCGCCCGATTCGGTTGGAGAAAGGGTGTGCGCCCAACGCGGCCGAGTCTGACGGACCGCCCGCGCGCGGGCAAGCCCGGCGCGCTTGATCCGCGGCTCAGGCGCCCGCGCGCCGCCGGGTCTTCGCCCGCCGCAGGCCGGCCAGCTCCATGAGCTTCGCGCTCTCCCGGTAGGCCTCTTCGACCCACGCGAAAATCTTGTCCGGCTCCGGCGAGTACTCCAGCTCGACGGACACCACCCCGGGGATGTTGAGCTCCTTGATCGCCTGGAGATACGGGAGGAATTTGACCACCCCCCGGCCGGGCGGCAGGTCCCCGTGCACCTTCCCGTCACAATCGCTCAGATGCACGTGGATCGCCTTGCCTTTGAACCGGGCCACCTCCGCGGGGCCGGTGTCGGACAAGACGAGATGGCTGATGTCGATGTTGGCGCGCACGCGGGGATGGGCGCATTCGTCCACGAAGCGGATCATGGTCGCGGCGCGGTTGAGGAGGCTGAGCCGGAACGGCTCCAGCTCCAGGGCGATGTCCAGACCCCGACGATCGGCGTAATCCCCCAGGCGGCGGCAGGCCTCGATCCCCCAGGCCCATTGCGCCGCGGCGGGAATGACCTCCCGCTGCCAGACATACTCGCCGAGCACCAGCAGGACATTGCGCGCGCCCCAGGTATGCGCCAAGTCCAGGAAGGCTTGCACCCGCCGCCGATGAAACGCGCGCACGGGCGCGTTGAAATCCACCAGTCCGAGCGCGCACACCGGCAGCGAAACGACCGGCAGCCCCAGCGCGGCCGTCGTGCGCGCCACCAGCCGCACCTCCGCCTTCGAAATCCCCATCGCCTCGGTGGCGATGTCCACCGTGTCGAAGCCGACCCGGGCGATATGGCGCAGACCGGTCACGGTATCGACCCCCACCTGTTGAAAAGCGCTATTGATGATGCCTAGTTGCATAGTGCATGAGACGGCCCACTCTGTCGCGGGCGCCCGCGCCGCGCAAGACCGGCGCGACGCCCCGGCGCGTGCTTCGGGTCGGCGGCTCGTTTTCTAAACCATTGGGCTTCAGTCGTTTGACAAAACTTTGTCCCGTAAGGGACAAAGTTTTGTAGGGGTCAGTCGGGGGAACCGGACCGAGGAAAGTCAGCGGACAAGAGCGGAAAGCCCCACCGCCAGGGCCCGTGAGGCGGCCCGCCGGGCTACGCGCGGGCGGCGCGCCGCGCGCCGGCCCACTCGCGCCGGCCCACGACGCCCAGCAGCAGGACGAGGAAAGCGATCGTGGCCGGTTCGGGGACCGGCCGCGGCACGACTTCGCCGGTGCCGAGGATGAGGGCGCCCAAGATGCCGGGGGAGCCGTTGGGGTTGTTGAAGAGAATGTTGGCCACCTGGGCGGTCGTGAGGCCCCCTGAAGTCGAGCCAAAGGAAAGCTGATCCTGGCCGCCACCGCTGTAGCTTCCCGTCCAATTGTTGACCGTCAAGGTCCCGCTCCAGGCCATGGCCGAGCTGTTGAGGAAGCGCAAGACACTGGCGCTGGCGCCCAGGTCGATGGTCGAATTGGCCCCCAGCGTCAACAAACCGAGGCTTTGGTTGTTGCCGCCCGTGCCGAACGTGCCGCCCGCCAAGGTCATGTTGGCCGAGGAGTTGATCTGGTTGGGGGCGCCCAGCAGCAGCGTGCCTTGATTGATCACCACGTTCACCGCGCCGATGGACTGGTTCAGCGTGACATTGCCGGCGCCAGTCTTGGTGAACGTCTGCATGCCCAACAACGGTGTCGAGCCGCTGACGGTGGTGGTGCCGGAGGCCGGGTCCATCGTCACGTCCGGGTTGTCCACCAGCACGGTGCCTTCGGAGTAGATGTTGCCCCCGACCACCAACCCGCCACGCGTGCCGCCGCCCGGGCCGGCGTCGATGTAACCCCCCGTCAGAGTGGCGTCGCCGTTGATCGTCAGTTGGTGGGTATTGGGCGGGGAACCACTGGCCAGCGAGAGCGTGCCGCCGCTGACCGTCAGGGTGCTGGCGCCGCCGGCAAACGTCTCGTTGGTCGCCAGCGTGACGATACCGCCCTTGACCACCAAGCCGCCCCAATTGGCCATGTCGTTAGCCGCGGCCCCCACCACGTAGTTCACATTGGTGTGCTCGGCTCCAGTGTCGAAACCCAACTGCACGCTCGTCGGGCTGCTCGGCGCGGCGGCGAAGGTGTTGGTGACGTTCCCCTCCGTGACCGCCATCGTCAGGGTGCCTCCGCTGCCCGTCAGGTTGGCAATCCGGCTCGGGGAGAGAAAGTTGTTCACGTCCGCGGCGTCGCCTTGCACGCGCAAACCGCCCGTGCCCGACCCGTTGACCTGGATATTGGCGTTGTAGCTGAGGTTGTCGCCCGGGGCGAAGACGGCCTCCTGACTGGCCGTACCCTGGCCCACAATGAGCCGGGTCGCGGTCGTTCCCAGGGCCACCGGGCCATCGCCATCGGTAGTCAGCGTGCCGCCGGCCGCGATGGTGATGGGCTGGCTGCCGCCGAGCTGCACTTTGTCGTTCGCAGTCGCGGCGTTGAGCGTCAACGTGCCGCCGCCGTTGATGACCACCGGGCCGTCGAACTCGAGGGCGTCTCCGACAGTATTGCCCTGTTCGGTCAGCGTGGCGGGGCCATTGATCGTCAAGGTGGCGGAAGAGTTGTTCGGGAGAAACAGGGTGGGATTGGCGGCCGCCGCCACACTCACGATGGAGCCGCTGTTAATGGTGATACTGCCGGGCGGGGCGTAATTCGACGGGTCCGTCCAGTTAGGGCGGAGTTGCACCCCGTTATTCAGGGTGAGCGCGCCGGCGCCCAAGGCTTGCCGGTTGTTCATCTGCACGCTGCCGGCGTTGAGAACCGTGGCTCCCGAGTAAGTGTTCGCGCCGCCCAAGATGAGGGTCCCCGGGCCGGATTTGGTCAAAGCTACGGTCTTGTTCCCGTTGTCGGCGATGACGGAGTTGACGGTGAGGGCGCTGGCGCTGCTGGGGGTCTGGATGATCAACTCCCCGCTGGCGTTGCCGCCGGCGGTCACCGTACCCCCGCTGATCGTGTTGGTCCCGATTCCCATCAGCCCGCCGCCGTACAGGTTCAGCGTCCGGTTGTTGGCGATGGCGAGCGTGAGCGAGTCGGACAGGCTCAACGTGTAGAGGCTCTTGTTGGCACTGAGCGACGGCGAGCTGGTCGGCCAAGCGTTGATGGTGGACCCCCAGCCGCTGGCGCCACCCGTATAATAGCCGTTGTACGGGGTGATGCCCAGCGAGCCGCTGTAGCCCGCCCAGTTCGTGCCCACGGTGGCCCAAGCGCCCACGATGCCGTTGGCCGTTGGTGGCGCGCTGGCAAACTGGATCTCGTTCCGCGTGCTGGCGCCCAAGCCGGTTCCCTCGAAGTCCAGTGTCGCCCCCGCGGTACGGGCGAGGGAGCTAAACGTCAGCGTTGCGGTCTGGCCGGAAGCGGCCTGGCCGGCTGTGACGGTGGACGCGCCCGAGCTGGCGCTCAAGGGTCCGGCCGCCTCGCTGAAGCTCCCGCTGGCGGCATTGACCAGGTAGTTCAGGGCCCCGCCGTTCAAGGTAATCGGCGCGGTGCCGCCGACCCTGTTGTTGTTGTTTCCGCTGGTGTTGTCCAGGGCGAGGGTGCCGGGGTAGTTGATGGTGAAGCCGCTCGCACTCGCCGCGGCGCCATTGGCGCCCGCCAGACTCAGGCTGCCACCGGCGATCGTGACCGCCCCGCTCAACGTGTTGGCCCCGGTGAGCGTCCAGGTGCCGCCGCCCATTTTGGTCAACGCTCCCGCGCCGCTCATGACCCCAGAAAAGCTCTGGGCGGTGTTGTCGGCGCCGACGGTCAACGCCCCGCTGCCGAGGGTGACGTTGCCCGCGCCGGCCAAGGAACCGACGGTGGCGTTGTTGTTAGCCAGGTTCAGGGTGGCCCCGTTGGCCACAGAGATTCCGGAACTGGCCGGGAGGGCGTTGGCGGCGCCCAAGGCGAGAGTGCCGGCGTTGATTAACGTGGTGCCCGAGTAGGTGTTCAGCCCGCTGAGCGTGAGGGTGCCATTGCCGGTCTTCGTCATGCCGCCCGTGCCACTCATGATCCCAGAGAAGGTCGTCGAACTGTTGTCCCCGCCCACGCTGAGGGTGCCGTTGCCCAGGGCCACGTTACCGCCCCCGCTCAGAGACGCGGGCGTTGCGTTGTAACCGTTGAGATTGAACGTCGCCCCGTTGGCCACGGTGAGGGCCGAACTGCCGCCGATGGCATTGGCGCCGCCGAGCAGGAGCGTGCCCCAGTTGACCAGCGTCGGGCCGGTATAGTTGTTGGCTCCGCTAAGCGTGAGCGTGCCGATTCCCGTCTTGGTCAGACCGCCGGTGCCGGTGATCGTGCCCGCAAAGGTGGTGCTGGCGACCGCGCCGCCCACCGTCAGCGTCCCGCTGCCCAAACTCACGGTGCCCGCCCCGGCCAGCGAGCCGATGGTGTCCGTGTAGCCGTTGAGGTTGAACGTGGCCCCGCCGGCCACAGTGACGGCCGAGTAACTGGGGATCGCGTCGTTGGCGCCGAGGGCCAGGGTGCCGGCGCTGATGGTGGTGGCGCCCAGGTAGCTGTTCAGGCCGGTGAGCGTCCAGGTGCCGGTGCCGGTTTTGGTCACGTTACCCAACCCGCTCATCACCCCGCCGAAGGTCGTCGAGGTATTGTCGGCCCCCACGGTCAAGGTGCCGTAGGTGACATAGACGTTGCCCGCCCCGCTCAGCGACCCCACCGTGTCATCGAAGATACTCATGTCCCAGAGCGCCCCGCTGTTCACGGTCACCGCCGAGGTGCTGGGAATGGCATCAGACCAACCCAGGCTGAGCGTGCCGCCGTTGATCACCGTGGGGCCCGTGTAGGTGTTCACGCCGCTGAGGCTCACCGTGCCCGGGCCCGCCAAAGTCAGGCCGCCCGCCCCACTCAGGTTGCCGGCGAACGTCAACGTGCTGGCCGCCGAGTTCACCGTTACCGCCAGCGATTGCGCCAGCGCGACATTCGCGTTGATATTCGGCGACCCTGTGTTGTTCACGGTGAGGGTCGCTGGCCCGGCGCCGCCGGTGTCAAAGGTAAGCGTGTTGGCGCCGCTCAGCGTGTAACTGTAAGGGCTGTCAAAAGTGAGATTCCCCAGGGTGAGGTCCTGGCCCAGGGTCACGGTGCGATCGGCCGTGATCGCCGACCCGAGGAGGGCGGAGGCGCCGGCGCCGTTCGGGAACGCACCGGTCGTCCAATTGGCGTTGACGTTACAGTTGCCGTCCGCATCCAGGTTCCAGGCGGGGGTGGCGCCCCAGGCCGGCCCGAGCCCCGGCGCGCCCAGGCAAAGCCCGGCCATCAGCGCGAGCAGCGCCGCCGGTTGAACGTCCGTGCGCGAGAGGCGTTTCACTGTTTGGTGGTCGTGCCACCGGATATCTGTCGTCTGTCGCACCAGTGACACCATCCGGTCCGATGCTTAATGCGTGCCAACGTAGCGTACCTAACGACTTTAGGCAAGCTGATCCGACCGGCGAAGCACGTCGGCGGGCGGGCGAGGCGGGCGGCGACAGCTCGCCCGGGATTCTCTCATTTCTGCGAGCGGGACGCGGCGGGGCCGGCGTCCAGAATGTGGGCGGTGTCCCGTGAGACATGTCGCGAATTCGGGCACGCTGGCGGCCCGATTCCCGCGGGCGACCGGCGAGGATGAACGGTTCATCATCAGGCAATTACGCGCTGGGGCGCACATGGCTCTCCGCGGGGTCGCAGGAGCTACGACCGCCCCCCCAGGTTGACTTTGGCATGCCATTAGCTATTGTCAGAATGGTTCTCGTTGGTGAATGCGGCCTTACCCTGACCGGGAGGGCGGCCTTCAGGGCCGATGGCCCCTGCCCCAACGGGCGCGTGCGGCAGACGGCGGTAATTGACGGGGCGCTGGACGACCCCAAGAGCATAAATGACTAATCGAAGACACGGGCTGGGCTGGTGCATGCTTTCTCTCGCGCTGCTGTGGGGCAGCGCCGGCGTCTCGGCGACCACGCTGACGCTGTTCAACGTTTTCCCCAACGCCAAATACGCCGAGGCGGCGGTCGGCGGGCTCCGGGGCATCGGTTCTGGGACGCTCGAACTGACCAACCTCCCTGCCGGGGCGATCATCACGGGCGCCTACCTTTACTGGCAAGGCCACCTCAATGACCCCGGCGACGCCCTGCTCAATGCCGGGCGGTTTACCAACGGCTACGTCTATGTCACCACGACGGCCTCGGTGTCGGCGCAGTTGGTCAAGGGCACCTGTCTCGGGCCCTCGGCCCCCGACCTGTGGGATTCGGTCCCCTACACTTATGGCCTGGCCTACCGGGCGGACCTGACCGCCCTGGTCCGGCAGCAGGGTAGCGGGGCCTACTTGATTCGCCCCAACTCCCCGCTGGGCGCGAACGCCGAAGGGGCCTCGCTGGTCGTCTTCTACCAGGACGGCGACACCGCCCATTATCGGACCTTGGCGGTCTATGATGGCAACGACTGCAACGCCCCCTCGGGCTTCGACGCCTTGGGGTGGAACCTGTTGATCCCCGCGGTGAGCTATCAGCCCACTTCCCCGCCCACGCCCGCCTATCTCCACCTGCATGTCGCGGACGGCCAGGCGTATCCGGACGACAACCTCTATCTCAACAACCGGGTGCTGGCGCCGCAGCCGAATGTTTTCAACGGCGATGCCCCCTACGACACCAGCAGCGGTTATGCCTTCACGTATTACTGGGGTTCGTTGTGGGATGCCAACACCTACGACATCACCTCCTTCCTCGTGGCCGGGAACAACACCCTCAGCCTGACCACCGGCCTCAGCCAAGACGCCCTTAGCCTGGTGGCGGCGGTGTTGGATATGCCCGCCTCCGGGGCCGGGCCGTCCGGTCCCCCCGCCAACAACCAGCCGCCGACGATCCAGGCCGCAACCCCGGTCACCCTCACCTGTGTCCCCTCCACGGGGCTGGCCGCCGCCGTCGCCGCCACAGTGGGCGATAGTGATGGCGACCCGCTCACGGTGACCTGGTTGTTGAATGGGACCCAGGTGCAGCAGGACGTGGTGCCTGGTGGCGCCCCCTCCGCCACCCAAGCCACGGTAGTGCTCACCAACGCGGTCTTCCTCCCGGGCGTGAGCACCGTGGTCGCGATTGTCTCCGATGCCCATAATGCCCCCGTGAGCTACACCATCACAGTGGACGCCGCGGGGGATACCACGCCGCCGCAAGTGACCTGCGCCCTCTCGACGGTGGTGGTGGTGGCCAACCCGGCCGGGCAGGCGCCGGCGCCCAACGTTCTGGGGCAAGTAACCGCCACCGATGACTGCGGCGCCCCGACGCTGAGCCAGCGCCCCACCGCCGGCCTCCTGGTCGGCGTGGGCACCAACACCATTACCGTCACCGCCACCGATATTGGCGGCAACAAGGCCTCGTGCGTTGTCACCCTGATCGTTCTCCCTTCGCCCACTTCCGGCTTTGGCGGGTTCAACACCAACTGCGCCACCTTCACCCAGAAGGCCTGGGGCACCCCGCCCCACGGGCATAATGCCGGCGCGTTGCTCGCTACCTATTTCTCCTTCGTTTATCCCCACGGGGTGACCGTGGGCGGAGCCTACACGCTCCAGTTCGATTCCGCCGGGGCCATCGACGCTTTTCTGCCCCAACACGGCAAGCCGGTCTCCCTGACCCAGAATCAAACTGACCCGACCGGCACCCTCGGGGCCTTCGCCGGTGAGGTGCTGGCCCTCCAACTCAACGTCGATTTCTCCGCGGCGAACGTGACGCAAGGGGGCTTGGGCAGTCAGCGCATCGCCCGCGGCAAGTTAGCCGGTTTGCCCGTGACGGTCATCCTGGCCCTGGCCAATCAGGTCCTGGGCGGCAATCTCGCCGCCTTGCCGCCCGGGGTCACGCTGCCGAACTTGAAGGAGATCGTGGCCCGCATCAACCGCAACTTCTCCGATGGCACCGCCAACCGGGGCTACTTGGTCGGCGGCAACTGCAACAACAAACCGTCCGGCGGCGATGACGACCAGGGCGACGACGACTGATTTCCGCGCAGCCAAACTGAAGGCGGCACTGGTTGACCGGCCTTCATAGGGTTCCTCCCCCTCATCCCCGTCCCGGCACCGCTCGCCGGGGCGGGGATGCTGCTTTAAGGA
>JAJXTA010000058.1 GCA_021784265.1 bacterium
CCTGGTGATCCCGCTCGCGCCCGCCGCGGGCACCGCTTCGACGTCGGCCGTCTGTCCTGCTCCGCCTCCTCCGCTCACCTCCCGGGAAACCGCCCGGCTGCGGCGGGCGCTCGCGGCCTTCTTCGCGGCCTCACCCGAGCGCCAAGCGCGCTGGCGTTTCGGAACCCGCCTTGATCGGCTCCTGGACCAACACGAGGCCGCCGTGCGCCACGCGGCGTGGGAGGCGTTCCAGGCCGCCCCAAGCCAGCAGGCGGGCCGGGAGGATTTTGACGCCCGGCGGGTTCGCTTCGACGCCTACACCAGCCCGTACACGGTGCGGGCGGTGGGGGTGCGTCCGGCGAACGGGTGGGCGCTGTTCATCGCGCTGCATGGCGGGGGAGGGGTGCCCAAAGCCGTGAATGATCAGCAATGGCGGGTGATGCAGCATTACTACCGCGACCATCCCGAGGCCGGGGGTTATCTTTACGTGGCCCTGCGGGCGCCCAACGACACCTGGAACGGCTTCTACGATGGGTATGTGTACCCGCTGGTGGACCATCTCATCCGCCAATTCCTCCTCTTTGGCGACGTGGATCCGGACAAGGTGTTCCTGATGGGCTATTCGCACGGCGGTTACGGGGCGTTCGCCATCGGCCCGAAGATGCCGGATTGTTTCGCCGCCATTCATGCCTCCGCCGCTGCCCCGACGGAGGGCGAGACCACCCCCGTCACCCTGCGTCACACCATCTTCACGTACATGATCGGCGAGAAGGATACCGCCTATGGGCGGATCGAGCGCTGCCGCCGGTTTGACCAGGAGGTGCGGCGCCTCCGGGGTGACCGGTCCGACATCTACCCGGTGACCATGCAGTTCGTGGCCGGAAATGGCCACACCGGGTTGCCGGACCGTGACCTGATCCCCGAGATGTACCCGGCCACCCGCGACCCGGCGCCGCGCACGGTGGATTGGGCGCTGACCGACAACGTCATTCACGACCTGTTTTGGCTCCACGTCCCCGCGCCCGCGAAGCGGGAGGCGATCAGCGCCCAGTGCGTGGCCAACCGGATCACGGTGACCACCACGAACCTGACCGCGTTTGGTCTGCGGCTCGACAGCCGGCTCGTGGATTTTCACCGGCCGGTGACGCTGGTAATCAATGGCCGCGCGGCCACCCGCGCGTTGCGGCCACGCCTGTCGATCCTCTGCCGCACGCTCGCGGCGCGAGGCGACCCGGAACTGGCCTTCACGGCCGAATGGGAGGCGGGGGTGGGAGCCGCGGCGAGCGCCGCTCTCGCCCGCCCGGGGCCGGGCGCGGTCGGGAGCGGGCACTCGCGCTGAGGGCGCCGTTCAAACCGAGAACACCCCCGGCAGCGGGCTTGCCCCTGGGGCTCCCTCCCGGCTCGAGGGGGAGGGGATCAGACCTAATACCGTCTAACAGTACTAAACCTCGATGTGGTACTGTTTGATCTTGTTGTAGAGCGTCTGGCGCCCGATGCCCAAACGCCGGGCGGCCTCGAGTTTGTTGCCCGCGGTCTGGCGCAGCACCTGGATGATGGTGTTGCGCTCCATGCCTTGGATCAGGGAGAGATTGGCTTCCTCGGCGCTGACCGACTCGGCGGCTTGAATCGAAAGGTCTTTCTCGTCCACCAGCCCCGCCTCGCACATCAGGACCGCCCGCTGGATCTCGTTCTGCAACTGACGAACGTTGCCGGGCCAGTCAAACCGCTCCAGGCGCGCCGCGGCTGCGGGGGTAAACCCGGTCAACGACCGGTCGGCTTGGGCCGCGAACCGTTTCAAGAAGAGATTGGCCAGGGGCAGAATGTCCTCCCGCCGGTCCCGCAACGGGGGCACGGCCAGCGTGATGGCGCTCACCCGATAATAGAGGTCTTCCCGCAGCTTGTGTTCCCGCAAGGCGTCCTCCACCCGCCGGTTGGTCGCCGCCACCACCCGACAATCCGCCCGGAAACTCGTGCGCCCGCCCACCGGCCGGAATTCCTTTTCTTGCAGGACGCGCAGCAGTTTGGTCTGCGTATCCACCGGCATCTCCGACAATTCGTCCAGGAGCAAGGTGCCGCTGGCCGCCTGACGAAACAGCCCCTCGCGGTCCACATGCGCCCCGGTGTAGGCCCCTTTGACGGCGCCGAAGAGTTCGCTCTCGATCAGCTCCCGCGGCAGCGCGGCGCAGTTGACTTTGATCAGCGGTCCCTTCACCCGCGGGCTGAGGGTGTGGATGAGGTCGGCGATGACCTCTTTGCCGGTGCCGCTTTCGCCCGTGATCAGGATCGAGACGTCGCTGGCGGCCACGCGCTCGACGGTGTTGACAATCGCCTTCATCGCCGCGCTTTGGAACACCGGCGAGGCCCCGCCGCTCAGCGTGCTGACCGCGCGGCGCAGCACTCCGGTCTGCTCGGTCAACTGTTTGTGTTCGCAAGCCCGCTGCACCAGTAGTAGCAAACCTTTGGACTCGAATGGCTTGCATTGGAAATGAAAGGCCCCGCGCTTGGTGGCTTCCACCGCCGCGTCGAACGTGCCATACCCCGTCAGCACAATCACCTCCGTGTCGGGCCACTGCTTCTTGAGCATTGGCAACTGGTCCAAGCCGTCTCCGTCGGGGAGCTTCCAATCCAACAACACGACGTCGGGCTGCGGCTTGTCGAACGTGGCGCGCAACTCGGCGGCATCGCCCGCGGTGCTCACCGTGAAACCTTCCCCTTCCAGCAGCTCGGCCAGGAGGGAGCGGATTTCGGATTCGTCATCGACTACAAGGACTTTGGCTTTCATAGGAAATGTTGAGGCTGCCTCAGCCCGGCCGCCTCGGTCCCCCGCCGACGTTGTCGGCCCCTCGTGCGCCCGGGCGCCGGGCGGACGGCGTGGGTGTCCGCCGAGCGCCTCACGCGGACCTCCGGCCCCGGTGAGCGGTGGCGCTGGACCCGAACTGGGCGCAGGCGCGCACAAACCCCGCGAATAAGCCGGCGAACACCGGGTGCTGGGCTACCAAGCGTTCCGGGTGGAATTGGACGCCCAAAAACCACGGCAGCCACGGGCGAGCCGCCGGACGCAGTTCGATCGCCTCGATGATACCATCGGCGCTGGTCGCGGTGGCGCGGAAAGGCTGGGCCAGGCGATCAATCGCCTGGTGATGGGTGCTGTTCACCCGCACCTCCGCTCCGCCCAGCAAACCGGCAATGAGCGAGTCGGGCGCCAGTTGGATCGGGTGGACCGGGTCGCTTTTCCGATCCAGCCGCAAGTGCCGGACCCCGCCCGGGCGTGGGTGGGGGAGCTCCGGCCAGAGCGTGCCGCCGAAGGCCACATTGGTCAGTTGGTGCCCCCGGCAGATCGCCAGGAGCGGTTTGTGCTGCCGGAAGACTTCCGCCAGGAGCATCAACTCGAACAGGTCTCGCTCCGGTTCATGCCGGCGGCCACCCCGCGGGACCGCGGGACCGAGCGCCGGCGCGTAGAGCCGCGGCTGCACGTCCTCGCCCCCGGTCAGCATGACGCCCGCACACCGACGGACACTGGCCGCGATGTACTCGACCGCTGGGGTGCAGGAGAGGACCACCGGCAGACCGCCGGCGGCGAGGATCGCCCGCGGATAGCATTCCGCCAGGCTGAGCGCGACGTCGGCCAGCTCCACCCCGTGGGCTTCGGTGCTGGGCGCAACCAAGATCACCGGCTGGGCGGAGACGGACCCGCGCCGCCGCCGCCCGCCGGTGCGGGGGGCGGTCGGGCGCCCCGCTGGGCTCGCCGCCCGCGCGGGGCCGGATCGTGGCTGGGACTTACGGCGCAGCATTTATTTGATCGTCGTTTCTGGAAACCGCTCCCGGATCGCCCGCCGGATGTGCTCGGGCGCCTCGGGCCGCAACAAGCGCCGGTCCACCCGCCGCTCGACGGCGTCCAACAGCGCCAGCCAGTCCGCCAGGGGCGGGTCGGCCACCGGCGTCCATCGCTCGAAGCGTCCCGCCCGGGCGAAGAACAGCCACCGGCTCCCGGCATGCCGGGCGTAAACCTGTCGTCGCTCCCCTTGGGCGTCCTGCCCGCGCCAACTGATCTCGGCCTTGCCCATCGTGGCGGTGGCGTAGCGAGTCGTCGGCCGCGGTTACTGCGGCAGATCGACACTCACCATCGCTAAGGCGGCGATGCCTTCCTGCCGCCCCAAGAAGCCCAACCCTTCGTTCGTGGTCGCCTTGATCCCCAGCCGCCGCGGGTTCATGCCCAGCGCCTCGGAAATGACCGCCTTCATCGTGTGGATGTGCGGGGCGATGCGCGGGCTTTCGGCGATCACCGTCGCGTCCAGGTTCACGATATGACCGTCGTGAAAACTGATTTGGCGCGCCGCCTCCTGGAGAAAGAGCTTGCTGGAGGCATTGTGCCAGCGCGGGTCGGTGTTGGGAAAGTAATGCCCGATATCCCCTTCCCCCAGGGCCCCGAAAATCGCGTCACAGATCGCATGGCTCAGCACGTCGGCATCGGAATGACCATCCAGACCCTTGGGGTGGTGCAGGTCCACGCCCCCAAGGATCAGTTTGCGGCCTTCCACCAGGCGGTGAACGTCGTAGCCAATGCCTACGTGAATCATGCGTTCGAGTATAGCGGCTTGGGTCCGCCGAAGTAAATGGAGAACCGCCCTAGCCGCCGGAAGAACGCCGCAGTGCACCCCGCCCCCAACCCTCCCCCCATCCCGCTCGCTTCCCGTGGGTCGAGGTGCGCGCCAGTGTGGGGGAGGCGTTCGGCTTGCGTCCGCCCGCTATCCCGGGGCCGGAGGACGCCGCCGCGGGGCCGCCCGCCCGTTCGGGTGCAACCCCCAAGAAGGCGCGAACCCCTCCGCCCGTGGGCCGAGGGGTTCGCCCGTCACCGTCTGCCCGCCGACGCTCGCGGGCCCCGGCGGCCGCGCGTTACGGGGTGTGGACGACGCGATAGAACTGCTGCGTGTTGGCGCGCGTCGGCGTCACGTAGCTGACCGCGGCGCCCGTGCCCGGAATCGGCGCCCCGACGTTTTGCCAACCCCCACCCAAGGCGCTGATGGCCTGGACCTGGTAGGTGAGGCCGACCTGGGTGTTGAAGGCCACCTCGGCGGCGGTATAGATCTGCACCGCGTTGGTGTCGCCGGGACTCAGCGGCGGGTTGACCAAGGCGTTGCCATTGGCCCAGACCACCCCGCCCGGCACGCTGACCCCGCTGATCAGCGGGTTCAGCCCCAGGGAGTACTTCAGCCAGTTGGGCACGCCGTCGCCGGCGGGGCAGGCGTTGGGCGCCGCGTTGGGACTCGCGACCGAGCCGAAGTACTGGGCTTGCCAGGCATCGGGCAGCCCGTCGTTGTTGGCGTCGCCGCTGAGGTTGGCAATCGAGGCCTTGAGCAGGCCGACCGTGTAGGCGGTGTTGTGGATGCCCCGGCTGCCGTCGCTCTGCACGAACAGGTAGTTGTAGGCCGCCTCCAGTTGCGGACGCGTCCAGTTGGTCGTGGTGGTGAGCGTGGATTTCACCTGCCCGAGCGGCGGCAGCAGCGTCGAGAGCTTATCCATGAGGTGCTGCACTTCGGTCTGGACCCCCTCGATCACGCCGTCCCCGTCGTAGTCTTGCAGGGGGAAATCGAAGTCGGTGAGCTGCGGGCCGTGGCAGTTCTGGCAGGCCGCCACGAGGTCCACCGGGCCATTGGTGCCGGCTCCGGCCCAGGCAATCTCGAAGGTGTGGCCGCCCACATGGAGGAAGCCCGGGCCCGTCGGCGCCACCGTTTGCATGTGGCAGGTCACGCAGGTATCGGCGACCGCGGTGCGATGGGCGGAGCTGGGGATGGTCTGGCCATAGGTGAACCCGTTGACGCCCTCGAGCATATCTCCTTGGGGACCGTGATGGGGGCCGAAGTGAGAGCTGGCCGCCGCCGTGGCCGCGTAGGTGGCGGCGTTCTGGCGGGCGTGATGGCAGTTCAGGCAGAGCGTTCCCATGCCGGCGTTGGTGACGGTAGTGCCGTCCAGGAAGGTCACCGGCGTCAGGGCCCGGACCAAGTGCGGGTTGCCCTCCGGGACCGTCTGCCCGTGGGGTTCATGGCAGGTCTGGCAGCCGATCGCCCCGTAGGTGGTGTTGGTGGTGGCCGCCCCGGCGATCCGCCCGATAAAGCCCGCGCCCGTGTGGCAGCCGCCGCAGCTCTCTCGGCCGGGGCCGCTGGGATCACGGGTGGTAATGGCATGCAGTGAATTGTACCACTCGGTGCCTTTGACGTGGTGGGTCGGGGCGTCGTGGCACTGATTGCAGGCGCCGGAGCTGGTCGTGGCGGTGATCAAGTTGGTGTCGCCCAGCGCGTAGGCATGTTGGCTGCCGGGCCCGTGGCAGTTCTCGCACTGGATGTTGGCGACGTTCTTCAGATTGGCCGGCACGGCGGCCCAGTTGCTGTTGGTCAGCACCGTGGGAAAGGTCCATTGGTCCAGCTTGGCCACGTCGTCAAACCCGCCGTTCACCGCGTTGGTGTTGGTGTCGTAACCGACCGTGTGGCACTGGAGACAAGACTGGGCGTAGTGGCCGGTGGCCCCGTTGATCCCTTGGGTGAAGATGCTGGCGTGGGCCGTGTTCTGCCAGGAGGGGACCATGCTCGGCGCGCCCGCTCCCCCACTGTGGCAGAGGGCGCAGGTGTTGAGCCCCATATAGTTGCCGATGGTGAGCGTCCGGCTCACGTTGGTGGTCCCGCTGCCGGTCGCGGTGAGGGTGGCCACGACCGTGTAGCGGCCGGCGACATCCGGGCGCAAGAGCCGCCGGTCGGCCACCCGCGCGATGAGGCGGTCGGCGGGTTCATAGACCGGCACGTTGGCGCCCAGGGGGCTGGGTTGGAGGCTGGCGGTCGAGCCGGGCGGCGTGTTGGTCAGGGCCCAGGTCACCGTCACCAGATTGGAGGTCGGCAGGGCGCTATTGAACTCCACCTCCAGGTACACCGGCATGCCCACCCCCACGGTGGCCAAGCCCCCCGAGACCTCGGTGCCGGCCGGTAGTTTGTAGGTGGCCACATCGCCCGGGGTTACCGGCCGCAGCACCACTCGGCCCTGCAACGGTGTTTGCGCCCAGGCCGGGCTCGCGAGGCTCATGCTAAGCAGTGCCGCCACCACCAGGCTGGGCGGCACGCCGCGGATTAAGGTCTGTTTCTTCATAGTCGCACTCCGTGTTTGGTCTTGGGTCTGGCACAGCCGCCCCGGAACCACCTGGGAGCACCACGCCCACCCGCCGAACGTCCGCGCGCTGGCGCGTCTCCCGCCCGTCCGGCCCCACCTCACCCCACCGTTCGCACCTTGGCTCCCCCAGGCTTCGGCCCTCCACCGGGACCGCCGCCTATTCGCCGCTTACGCGGTCAAGTTTTTCTGAAGGGACAGGAAAGGCAATTTGCTCCCCATCCTCCGCTGTCAGCCACGATGAGCTGAACATTCAGTAACTTAATCTAATTGGCCTTGTTTTATAGAAAACACAATGAATCGTCAAGAGGTAATCCTGCACCGATTTTGGCAATTCCTCGCCCTTTCTTGACCCGCCCGCGGACGCCGGCCCCCACTCCAGGGCGGTCTTGGCCCGCCGGCTCGGCGCCGCTTGGGAAGGCGATTGAACTCGTGGCTGAACCGCCGCCCAATATTGGGCGCCCTGGGTGGCGTCGCCGGGCTCATCGGCGGCCGGCGATCAACCCCCGACGCGCGACGGCCGCATCGGGTCGAACGGCCCGCGACGGCGGAGGCCGCCTGGATTGGTGTCCTGGGTGGCCAGCCGCGCCGGGTGTTCGCGTGCTCCCACGGCAGCCCGCGCCCAGCCACCGTCACGCCTCCTGGCTCCAAGAACCCGGGCCCGTCCAAACCCGCCCCGCGGAACCGACCCCCTTCAGTTCCAGGCCGAGCGGAGCCCAAGCCGCTCGCCGCTTTCCCCTGTCGGGCACCGTGAAAACCTCCGAGTTCACGGCGGCCAGACCAGCCCCGCCCTACAGACCGAGCCTAAAGCAGCCGTGCGCCCCGCCGCCAAGTACAAAACCCCTCTTGACGTTGTTGCGTGATGTGACACAATGCAATCTGAGTAGCAGGATGGTGTATGAGGATTCTGGACGGGTTCAACGCGCCGCTTGCGTCCAGCGCGGCAGCGTGCGAGAGAACCGCACTCACTGCGGGTCCGGAAGACGGGTGTCCTTCCTGGGTCTGGGGCCCAGGCCCAAGCTCAAATGCCGTGCGCGGGAATGGCCATCGTTGCCGGCCGTGGCCCCTTCTGGCGGGTGTGGCAGACAACGACCAGTTTGTTATGTCTAAACGGCTGGCCGTTTTGCCCAGCAGGTCGTGGTGTTGGAGCCGCTGCCTTTCCCAGAGGGCCCCGGGTCTTCCTCGAACCCCTGTCGGGTACAGGTACGGACAGCCTTCACGGCTCCGGTGGTGCCGATGGTCCAACCGAGGACTCTCAGCGTGCCTATCCATCCGCAGCTACCTCGAACATACAGGATTAACGTACCATGTAGGGGTGACTTATCCAGCGTGGACAGACAACTCAAATTGTATTGGCGGGAATCCGGATGGGACCAATACCATGGATATTTATATTGGACGAGTCCGATACTAACAGGCCTGCTGCCAGATCAGCAACACACAATCGTATGAACGCAAACGTATCACTAGTTAGTCCGAGGGACTGGCTGGCATTCAACTTCAGTGTGCGAGGCAAGCATAGCGACATCACACTTCAGTCTAGACACTGGGCCTCACGCCTAAGGGACGTGATGACACGGCCGATCCTTGTTGTTGGCGTCATTATGGTGACAGTGGCCTGGTACGACCTTGCCGGGCGCTGTTACGCGGCGACGCTTACGAACTACCTAAACTCCGTGGATTGGCCGCAGGTGAGTATGAACGTCAATGCAGGAGACACAGTCACGTGGGTGAACCAGGAGAGCTTCCTGCCGAACCGGATTCAAAGCTACGACGGCAAGTGGCAGAGTCCGCTCTTGGCGCTGGGGCAGTCGTTTTCGGTCACATTCACCAATGCCGGCTTCTACGCGTATAGCACGGCTTTGGGCCCGGGGACAGTGCTGGTCAGCGCATGGACCAACAGTCCTGCGGTTGCGCGGGTAGCGGTGCCTACTGACGGCTTCGTGTTTCCGCACGGCTGGCCTTGGCTGATGTTGCAAGCGGATGTGGCGAGGGCTGCGGACGTAACCAACGTCGAGTTTGTCGTGAACGGGAATGTCGTTGGCAGTGTCACGCAACCTCCGTACGAATTGATTTGGACAAACACAGGCGACGGTGTGTTCTCGATCCTCGTTCAGACGGCCGATGGGGAAGGGATGATCACGAGGTCACCGATCGTGACGGTGACTGTTGGCGTTGACGACTACGTATGGGGAGAGCGGTTCCTGCCGAGTGGGCAGTTCTTGCTGTACTATAGCGCTAGCATGTACCCGCGAGACAGCCTGTACCAGTCATCGCGGCTCGGCTGGATAGCCTGGTGGAGTTATGCGGGCCTGTGCCAGGCGCTTGGGGTTTTCATCGATGAGACGCCGGCCGGAGCGATGCCGGCGCGGCGCTTTTATGAAATACTCCCTGGGGGTTAGCTTGGACGCAAGGACGCGTCCGACCGGGGCCGAAGGATGTTCAATATGGGACCTCAGGTAATCGGCCTGGGGCAGTTTGTGGGTGATGCCCTTTGGGACATGGAGGG